>CAZDMG010000018.1:0-34444 GCA_964506655.1 uncultured Gemmatimonadaceae bacterium | reverse complement strand
ACTCGATTCTTCCGCATAACCGCCGCGCGAGAAGTAGATCGGGCGTCCGGGGAAGAGGTCCTTTATGATCTGCAGGATGAGCTGCTGATCGCGGAGCACCATTCCCGGCGGGATGGTCGCACGGATATTGGAGTGCGAGAACAGTGCGGCTCTGTCGAGTCGGATGAGTGGAGGCACCTGGTCGAGTTCAGCCGATGAAAGCGACATAAGCGGCTGATCAGGCTTTGGGCCCGCCAGTGATTTATAAACTTCGAGCCCTGTGCCGTCGTACTGCTGCGGGCGCTGTCTGATAAGCTCCTGTGCATACCACTCCGAACGGAGATACGGTATGAGAACCACCGTTACATCGCGTCTCACGTTCTCTACAAACTGAGCGTACCAGACGGGGAAAGAATCGTTGTCACCATTGGTAATAAGCACACCATAAGGTTCGACAGTCTGCAGCAGGTCACGTGCCCACTTGGCGGTAAAATCCTGTCCGCTACGCGGCGCCTGCCCGCTGTTGGTAACCGTCGGAATAAGTGCAAGCAACAGCACGGGAGACGCGATCGCCCACGATCGCATCTTTGTTTTTATACCGTCCTTTGAAATGGCGCGCGCAACTGTTTGCCAAAGCGCGGTGATTCCCATTCCGGCCCAGATCCCCCAGGTTGCAAAGCTCCAGACATAGAAATAGTCACGGTCACGCACTTCGCGATCGACTGTATTGCCGAGTTCAACGGCCTGGGTCCAGCCATACTTGAAGTTGAGATAAAAGATGAGCGCTGGCGTGAGTGTAAACATGAGTGGCGCTACGAACGCGAACGTTGCGCGGTCGCGTTGGAAGTGAAGTGCGCCGCCGGCGAGTCCGAGTGCAAGGAACAACAGCGCGAGTGAGCGCTGCAGTGCTGCGTGATCGTGGAAGGCATCTCGGATCCACTGCCACTTGAAGTAGTGCCACCACATCCCGACCTGAGCAGTGAACGGTACCTGTCTGTCTGCCACTGCATGTCCGCCGTACTGTTCACGGTTGATATTGGACATGAGTTTGTCCCACGTGACTTTGCTGAAGGTACAGCTGAATTCTGGTGTACCGGCGCAGGCAGTGGGTGTGCCAACGTTGATTTCCGGGTGATATGCAGCGCGAATCGGCTGGAACGCAAATGGAGTAAGCCCGACTACGAGCGCCACGATTGACGCAAGCACGACTTTCCAGCGCAGCACGGTGGCCGGCCGTCGGATGAGAACGTAGAGCCCTACAGCCGGGAGTGGCAGCAGGCCGGCAGGGTGATTGGTGTACGCGAGTCCGCAGAGGTATGCAATAAAGACGAGAACGGCATCCGCGCGTCTGGAGTTGGGTGCGTCGTCGTTCCAGCGGAGTATGGCCCAGGAGACGACAGCAACGCCGAGCATCGCGACTGTGTAAACCTTTTCATTGACGACGCTCTGGTTCCAGACGGTGAACGCTGTAGCGCCAAGCCATGCGGCAGCGACTGCGGCGATGGAGCGTGCGGGTCGCGGCATATTCCACCCTTGCAGCGAGCGGAACGCAACGAGGAACCATAGCGACGCGGAGATGGCGCTCGTTGTGGCTGCCAGGAGATTTACGCGTTCGGCATACGACACCGGTATAGGGATCATCGCAAACGCGTGCGCGATCAATACGAACAGCGGGTTACCGGGTGGGTGCGGGATCCCGAGCACCTTTGCGGCCGCAATGTATTCGCTGGTGTCCCACATCGCGGTAGACGGTGCGAGCGTTGCGGCATAGAGGATAAAGACGGCAATACCGACTGCAGCTGCTATACCGTAAGGCGGATTATCGATGTCATTGAAGCCCGTTCTGGGCGGCGGCTCACCGGCTCCCCATGCGAGTATCGCGATCGGGAGCAGGAAGACGTAGCCGAGTACGAGTAGTAGAGAGGCGGCCTCGGTGCCACCGCGCCAGAGGTCGGTATAACCGGCGAGGATGGTGATGAGTGCAGCCAGCAACCAGAGGAGTGGATTGCCGCGTACGTAGCGGGTCAGGAATTGCGTCACAATGATCCGTTGAAAGCGTGTAGTTCAGTGTTGGGCACAATGTATCGCAAAAAGCGACAGGGCGGGGTACCCCACGCGGAATGAAATGGGTCGGCCGGTGTCGCCTGAAGCCGGTTTGTCATTAGGTTGGGATCTGATGAAATCGGGGCTTAAACAGGTGGCGGATTGACACTGGTATCGGTTGGGAATGCAGGAGTTGCGTTTGGCGCAACGGAGATTTTCCGGGATGTGACATTCACGGTCGCGGCTGGCGACCGGTGGGCTGTGATCGGGCGCAATGGTACCGGGAAGACGTCGCTGATGCGGCTTATAACGGGCGATCTGGCGCCAGTGCGGGGCTCTGTGGCCCGGAGCCCGGGGCTCCGGATTGCGCTGATGGACCAGCACCGACGCTTCCCTGAGAGCGAAACGCTGTGGGATATCGTGGCGGGCGCTTTCGGTGAGCTCCGGGAGCTCGAGCATTCGCTGGCGGAGCAGGCCAGGCAGCTTGAGTACGACCACAGCGACGCTGCGATGGACCGCTACGGGCGGGATCTGGAGCGGTTCGAGCGCGAGGGTGGCTACGCCATGTCGGCGCGGGTGGATTCTGTGTTAACCGGGATGGGTTTTGATGCAGCGGCGGCGCGGGTGACTGCGATCGGGACGCTGAGCGGCGGCGAACGAGGCCGGGTGGCGCTGGCGCGGCAGTTGGCAATGCCTTCGGACCTATTGATCCTGGACGAGCCCACAAACCATCTGGATCTGGCCACCACAGCCTGGCTCGAGCAGTATCTGCAGAACTCCGACCGCACGGTTGTCTGCATAAGCCACGATCGCGCGTTTCTGGCGGCGATTGCTGATCACGTGCTCCACTTCGAGGGGGGGACGGCTTTCAGCTACACGGGCGGCTACGAGTCGTTTATCCGCCAGCGGGAGGAACAGCGCCTTACGCAGCAGCGGCAGTTCGACCAGCAGCAAAAGAAGATCGCCTCCGAGCAGGACTACATAGCCCGCAACCTGGCCGGCCAGAACTCGGCGCAGGCCAAAGGGCGGCGAAAACGGCTGGAGCGGATGCCGCGGCTATCAGCGCCGCCTGGTGCGGAGTCGGTTATGGCGCTTCGGCTTGAGGCCGGGGAACGGAGCGGCGACAGGGTTGTGGAAGCGATCGGCGTGACGGTGGCAGCAGGTGAGCGTGAGCTGCTTCGTGATGTTTCGATTGTATTGGAGCGGGGCGAGGTGGTGGCGCTGGTCGGTCCGAACGGGATCGGGAAGAGCACGCTTATCCGAACGCTGATAGGAGAGGTTGCGCCCCGGGCCGGTGAGGTGCGCATCGGCCCGTCGACTACTGTGGCGTACTACCGTCAGGATCTGGCGCATCTGGCGCTGGACCAGACGATCTATGATGCGATCGCGGAGCTGAGGCCGCGGTGGGAACGCCGGCTGGTGCAGGGGCATCTGGGTCGCTTTGGTTTTTCAGGTGACGAGGCACAGCGTGTCGTCGGTTCGCTTTCCGGTGGCGAGCGGTCGCGTGTGGCACTGGCGTTGCTCACGCTTGAGCGGAGTAACCTGCTGATACTGGACGAGCCGACAAACCATTTGGATGTGGAATCGATTGAGGCGCTTGAGGACGCGATCGAGGAGTATCAGGGGACGGTTCTGATTGTGAGTCACGACCGGGCAGTATTGCGGGGAGTTGCAGCGCAGGTCTGGGAATTGAAAGGTGGACAACTGCTTCCCTTTAGCGGTACGTTCATAGAGTGGGAAGAGGCAAAGGCCGAGCGGGAAGCGCGTTCACGCGCCGCCTTAGAGGAACAAAGGAACAATGAGCGGGTCAGGACGAATCGTGCAGTAACTCCCAAAGGTGGCAGAAAACCAGATGCAACCGACAAGAAGAAGGAGCTTAAACGTCTTGAGAACGCGCTCGCCGATGCTGAGCAGCGGGTTTCATCGCTTGAAGCAACTGTCGCTGCGCTGGAGCAGGCACTCGACGACACGTCACTGTACGACACTCCGGCCGGTATTGAAAAAGCACAGCGACTTGGTCGCGAGCTGGACGACGCCCGTAACACACTTGAAGAAGCGATCGGCGGCTGGGGTTTGGCAGTGGAGCAGCTGGAGGCGGCCCGGGGGGCGCGCTGAGGTAAAGGTTGCGTCCCGGGTTGCATCCGCCGCAATAACAACGGTAGTAGCAGCGGCACTTGCAGCGGTATTGATATCGGCATCCGCGCTTGAGGCACAGAGCAGTACCACCGGCCAGTCGCGAGATGATTCACTCCATGCAGCACGGCAGGTTCAAGACAGCATCGCAGCTGATTCGCTTAAGCGACCGGCGCTGGCGGAGATACTGTGGATGGCGAGTGTTGGCAATCAGCTTCCTGCCGGCCTCGATTCATATCTGGCGCGTATCGAAACAGAGATTGCAGTGCTGCTTCGACAGGAAGATGCTCAGGAACGAGTGGTCTTCATGACGCAGGTTGCGAGTGATCTCTACTGGGATCGCGATGGGATGTACGAACAGCATGTGATAGGTCAGAAGTCGCAACAGGCCACACTCGGTTTTTCGTCGTACACATTCACGCCGATCGCGTGGGTGCAGCCAACGCTTTACGGATCGCGCTTCCGGTTGCGCAACACGTCTGCGTCGCGGCAGGGCGGTGAAGGTGGTGCAGAGCCCGGGATGATCTCTGATGGTGCAGACACGATGGCGATTGTGCATCCGCTCGCACCGGACCGGAGCAACTGGTACCGTTATTCAGGGGGCGACACTGTTGTAACGATGCACCTGCCAGACCGGACGATTCCGATCGTGCTGATCCGGGTGCGTCCTCGTGATGATCTGGAAGTAGCTGCCGTGCTGTTCGATGGCGAAATAGGAGTGGATGTATCGCGTGGTGCGCTTGTGCGTGTGCGCGGTCGTTTCGTGCGCGCCGGTCCGGGTTTCTCCTGGCCAGGTACACTCGGCACTGCTGTAGCGTTCATGGAGATTGATCAATCGGAACGGGACGGCAAATATTGGCTTCCGTATCGGCAACGCATCGAGTTGCAGGCTGCGTTCCCGCTGTTCAGTGATTCGCGCCTAGTGATTCGTTATGCGTCGCGGATTGCAGACCTGGAGATCAATGCAGCGTCAACAGATACCGAAATACTGTCGCACCGGGATTCGCTCCGGATAAAAGGGCGACGTCGGTTGACGTACGCGTCGAATGATTCGCTGTCACGGTTCAACGACTGGGTGTGGCGGCCGGGTGAGTTGACCGAAGAGATGCACTCTGATGATTTCAATGACGTCGGCCCGGACCGTTGGCGCACCACAGGCAGACCACGTGTTGAAGTGTCTGTTCCGCGGTTCACGGATGTGCTGCACTACAACAGGGTGGAAGGTTTTTTCGTTGGCCAGGGTGCAAGGTTCCAACTGCGCGACGTAGTGCCCGGGTTGGAGTTGCGCGCGACTGCGGGTTATGCGTTCAGTGATCTGGCGCTTCGTGGCCGCGGTTCGATAGTGTATTCAACCAACCGCTGGCGTTATGAGTTGCGCGCTGGCCGTTCGCTGGATTTGACGAACGACTTCCGCAACCCGGGCGATTCGGGTGCGTCGCTGCTGACTGCACTGTATGGTCTCGACCCGTACGACTATGTAGACCGCAGGAGCACGATGCTCTATGCAACGCGCGAGTTTGGTAAACGCAGGTTTCTGTTGCGCGGTGAGATCGGTTATGCAGACGATCGTTATCGTGCTGCTACCCACCAGGCCGGCATCTTCGGCGACAGGCAGTTCCGTGCAAACCGGTATGTGGATGCCGGTGGCTATTTATTGACGCGCGGTGTGTTGGAGTGGCGCCCGGATGTGAGTGCGGGAATGGTGAAGCCCGGACTGGGCGGCCGGCTTGTTGCAGAGTCCGGTCAGGGTACGCTGTCGTGGCAGCGCTACGAAGCGCGCACAACGATGCGGAAGATCTATGGTCCGGTTGTGGTTGCGTCGCAGGTTGATGCCGGGATTGTAACAGGGAAAGAGATACCGCCGCAGCAGTTGTTTGAGATTGGGAAGTATCAGGGTCTTCCTGGTTATGGGGATAAGGAGTTTGCAGGTTCCCAGGCGGCACTGGGGAGGCTTTCCGTGTCGTGGCTATCGCCGTGGCTTAGAAGCGGATACCGCATACCCTGGCTGCTTATTGATAACATCTACCCAGGTCTTAACCCTGGGCTTGGCTTTGGTGTGCAGGCTGGTTGGACGGGTGCGCCCAATGCAGCGGTGTTGAATTCAATAAGCAGGTTCGCGCCGCCCGATGGTGTCTGGCCACCGCGCCGAAAAGGGATGCCGTTGGGGACTCAACCGGAGATACTGGAGCCACTGTCGCGACCTTCAGGAACTGTGCGCGGCACAGTGGTCGCCGGTGTGAATTTCTTTTCCGGGTTGATCCTTGCAGGCTTTGCGCGCCCACTCGGCGAAGCGGCACCGTGGCAGTGGTACTTGGGCGGCCAGCTGCGTTAGGATGAAGGTGTGATGTGGCGCCCGCGCAGTGACCAACGACCGTAAGAAAAAGAAAAATGAACCAGCGTTTATGCCGCCTGACGATGCCTTGCAGCCGACGTCTGTGCCGCAGCTGAGTGGCGGCAAGGAGGCGCTTGAGTTTGAGCGTTACGTTGCATTTCTGCGTGGCGTCAGCCCCGTGAATGCCAAGATGGCTGAACTCAGAGCGTGCTTCGAGAGACTGGGCTTCACTGATATCAAGACGGTCTTGTCCAGCGGAAATGTTGTCTTTACGGGACCTGTTAATTCTGAACCCACTCTAGCCGAAACGATTGAATCCGGCATGGCCAGACATCTGCCACGTAGTTTTCCCACTATAGTGCGCCGGGTTGAATATCTGACCACCTTGCTTGCACAAGACCCATACGCCGGGTTTCGCATCTCAGCGAAGGACAAGCGAGTCGTCACGTTTCTGAGTGAGAGGTATCAAGGCAAACTGGTGTTGCCCATTGAGCTTGACGGCGCCCGGATTCTTGCCGTAAAGGGCGGTGAGGTGTTCACCGTTTATGAGCCAAGCATTAAAGGCCCGGTGTTCATGACGCTTATTGAGAGAACCTTTGGGAAGCATGTAACCACGCGTACTCTGGACACCGTGAAGAGGTGCGTCGCTTCATGAGGCAAGAGGCTGGTCATTCATTAGAGCTGACGCCGCTTTGCGGCGCGAGTTGGTTCGGGTGTACATTATAACGTACATTATACTGTACATTATACCGTAGACTTGGCTGGAGCCCACAATGTCACGTGTTCGCCCGACTCAAGACATCCGCCCGCTTGCTGACTTTCGCGCGAACCTCGCCGCTGTAGTCCGGCAGGTTCAGGAGACGAAACGCCCAGTAATTCTGACCCAGCATGGCCGGAGTGCGGCCGTCCTCGTGGATGCCGGCGAGTACGAAGCGTTGCTCGATCGGGCGGAAATCCTTGAAGATGTACGGGTCGCCGAGTCCGAAATTGACGCCGGCAAGGGTGTCGCGCACTCCAAGGCCAAGGTGGCCGTCCTGGCCAGGCTGCGAAGATGAGGATCCTTTGGGCACCTCGGGCGCTGAACCAGGTGTCCGAGATTGCCGAGTACATCGCTGCGGACCGTCCCGCTGCCGCTCGCCGTTGGGTTACGACACTCTTCGAGCATGTCGCGACCCTTCGCCAACATCCGCGGCGAGGGCGCCGGATTCCGGAGGTTGATCGCGACGATTTGCGCGAGGTTTTTCATGGTGCTTATCGCGTGATCTATCGTGTGGACCCGCGACGGCTCGTGGTGCTGAGCGTGCGCCATGGCCGACGGCAGTGGGATCCCGAGGAGCTTGCGGACGACCTCTAGTGTAGCGTGCGGCATATCAAGATGTGGCTGCGAACAGGCGAGGCTGCTTGGCTCCGTGAGTACGGCTTCGGATGAAGCCCGAAGTCGTAGCGTGACCAGCCTCACGGCGGGAGGGTTGGGCCGCTGCAGTGATAGATATCGCCGGGCGTGAGGGTGGTTTGCTCGATGGTATGGTATCGACCGCATTCGATAGCAGGCAGAGGAGTCGCTTCGCTGCTTCAGGGTAAGGAAGCGAGGGTTTATGGTGACCAGAGAGGGGTACGACTCCAAGAACAGCGCAGAGTGGCTCAAGGAAGAAGGAGTCCGCTACCGGGGACTGGCAAAGAGTACCGCGCCCCTCAGTGGCACCGTCGCCGCTCGCCGCCGCAGAAACACAACGCGCTCATGTGCCCGTGGCTGGCTTTACAAGGTGTTAGCCTGCCGACTCAGGTTTGGCTACCACAAGGAGGGGTGATGCGATCCTACACCGCGATCGTCGAACGCGATTCCGCAACTAACTACTACGTCGGCTAAGTGGCTGGCTGGCCCGGGGCACACTCCCAGGGTACGAGTCTGGATGAGCTACGCAAAAACCTTGAAGAGGTGATCGCAATGCTCCTCGAAGATGGCGAGCCCCAGATGACTTCGGAATTCGTCGGAGTACAGACGCTCCAGGTGGTCTAACCGGTGGCCGGCATGCCGGTGCTGAAGCCCCGCGAGTGACGGCTCGTCTGGAGCGACTTGGCTTTGTCCTGGTCCGTCAGCGCGGGTCTCATCAACAGTTCCGGCACCCCGATGGGCGAGGCACAACAGTGCCATTTCACGCCGGGCGGGGCTAGTCCAATACCAGTTACGCAACATCGAGAGGGGCCAATGATCAACTCGGCGAAAGTGCGCGCACATCGCCACACTGCCTGAGCCAATCAGTCGTAATGGTAGAGCGCTTGCAGGAACTCAATGCGGTCGTTGAAGACTTCGTAAATCAATCGATCCGCTTCGGTGATCCGGCGCGACCAGACATTGCCGCCGAAGTGCTTCAGGTGTTCGGGCTTGCCGATGCCGGCGAATGGATCCCGAGCGGTGGCCTCCATCAGATCGAGGACCCGAAGCGCTACCCTGCGATTCGAGTCGACCCAGTACCGCAGATCCTCCAGGCACTCCGGCTGGAGCACCACACGTCGCCTTGTCCGGCGGCGGGTAGTCAGGAATCCGCCCCGAACTCGCGGCGCAAAGTGGAGAGGTCGGTGGACCTTGTTCGGCCGCGGCGGGCCCGCGTCAGGGCGGCGAGCAGCCGAGCGGCGTTAGAGGGGGAACGGAGCAGGTACGCTGTTTCGCGCAGGCTCGAGAGTTCCGCGGCGGGGATCAGGGCCATGTCTTCGTGGCCGCGCCGCTGAATGATGGCGGCCTCGCGGGAGTCCTCGACTTCGTCCCAGATGGAGGCGAGCTTCTCACGGGCGTTACTGTAGGATGTCTTGACTGCCATGGAATCAGCTCCGGAAGTGTTGTACAGGAAACCTGTACAAGTTGGTTGCCAGCGTCAAGGGGCGGTGTGACAAGGTGTTGCACCTGTTCCGCGCCGCCTTCATTACTTCGTCATACCATCCGCATTCAACCGGAAGAAACAGCATGAAGATCACCCTGCTCGTCATCACAGCTCTGTTGGCTGGCTGCGCACCCGCGCCGGAGACAAAACCCGAGGCGGAACCGTTGGCGATCCACTACTCCCAGCCCGAACAGTTGGCGTCCGACGCACAGGCAATCGTTGACAGCTTTGCAACTGAAGTTCAACGGGTCAGCGGGACAGCCTTGTCCAGCACGCCAGTCGTCAAGGTTGATAACACACCCGGACTGATCTTCTACAACGGAAAATCCAACACCATTACCGTGCCGCTGTGGCAGGAGCTGCCGGAAGAGGTGAAGGCTGTGTTTCGCCGTTTCTCGGGCGGTGACGATGCTCAGGCCGAGGTGTTTTTCGGCGCTTTCTTCAACAGGTTTCTGGTTGCCCACGAGGCCAGTCACTGGTTTCAGAGCAAGGCGGAACGGAGTGAGCCAACGCTCTACGCCAACGAGAACCAGGCGAACCGCCTGGCGGTCGCGTTCTGGCGGACACAGAAGGATGGAGATCGATTCCTGGCTGCTCTGGAAGAGCTGGCCACTCAAGCAGCCCAAAGCGTGCCAAACCCTACCCCTTCCGGCGAGGATCCGGTCGAGTACTTCGGAGCCAATTATCAGTTGCTCTCACAGGATCCACTGAAGTACGGCTACTACCAGTTCAGGTTCATGGCCGACGCGCTGCGGGACCGGTCACAGTTGGACTTCGCAAAGATGATCACCGGAAGGGAGTAAGCCGCCAATGCGTACGATTTTCGGCGCTGCCGAGTGCGCTGCCGAGTACGTTGCCGAGTGCGCTGCCGAGTACGTTGCCGAGTACGTTGCCGAGTACGTTGCCGAGTACGTTGCCGAGCCACGCGGCGGTAGACACCCGTGAAGCCAAAGTGGAAACGGATACTCCTGGGCAGCGTGGTGACGCTGGTGATGATTGCCGGGGGCGCATGGGTTGCCGTAACGTCACTCTTCGTGCGGCCGGTTACCTATCAGCCTACAGTCGTGATCGACGACGTCGAACTGCGGACATGGCCAGAGCACGACGCCATTTATCAGCATACTGCTTTTCCGTATGTGCTGCACCTGGAGCGCGGACCCGCCACGATACTTTACATCGGTGCCCTGCATACTTCGGATGCAGCCCACCCTCAACTGGCCGAGATCGAGCGGTTGTGGGCGGAGTTTCAGCCAACCGTAGCCTTGTGCGAGGGTCGCGAGCGCATGTTCCGGTTTGCGTCACGACCAGAAAGCGGCACACTCCGCGAATCGGAGTTGCTGCGCATCCTCGCGCAGCGCGATGATGTACCCATCTATTCACTCGAGCCGACTTATGAGGCCGAGGTCGGTGACCTATTGCGACAGTTTGAACCGCGGCTCGTCGCGACATATATGACGCTTCGAGTCTTCACCAGCGATGTTCAAGGGTACGACGGCGATCGTGACGCGCTCGCACAGAGCCTGTTACGTAAACGCACCGACGTCGCCGGTCTCCGCGGTTCGCTATCGTCTATTGAGGATCTTGATACATACTGGCGGGAGCGCTTCCTGGCCGAACCTGACTGGAGAACGCTGCAGGATATCGATAACGTGCCGTTGCTGGTCGAAGTCGGGAACGCCTCGCGCGAGGTCCGCGGTGAGCATATGATACGCACGCTCGTGGATCTCGCTGCTCGCGGCGAGCGCGTTCTTGCGGTTGTGGGGGCCAGCCATGTAATCCGCCAGGAATTGGCGCTGGACAAGGCGTTGGATGAAGCTCTGGCGCAGAGGTCAGGCCTTGGTCGCAACTAACCGGTTCCGGGCACTGTTCTCCGAGGTCGCTTTAGGCGCCTGCGGCCTATCGCCAGGCGTCAGGCCACAAGTAAATCTGCCGGTATGAGAACGGGCTATACCTGCGCGCGCTTCGGTGCTACGAGAAGGCTGGCTTCCGCAGGATCAGGATTGTTAAGACACCGGATGGACCCGCGTCACGAACATTTCATGCAGCCTGTACCATGGTATACTCGCATTGTTAGCCTCGCCATTGACACACGTTTACCAATAACGTTGATCACAATTTATTGACGGCCCGTGCAGCGCTCGCTACTATCTGGTGGGGCTATACTTCCCCTCCCCCCCGACCCACACATCCGCGCGCGCCGGGATAACAATTCACAAAGGGTAACAATTATGCGACGCATGATGTGGTACATGAGCTTTGCTTCTGCCATGCTGCTGGCCGCCGGGTCTGCCGCGAGTGCTCAGACAATCACCTTCGATGACCTCGGGCTGGACAACGGAGCCGCGTTCTCCAGTTACACGGAATCTGGCTTCACGGTGGACCTCGTCTCCGGTTATATCTGTGCGGCACAGCAGTATGGCAATCCGATCCCCAGCCTGTTCGGAGGCCCGATATGCACCCCCAATACAAACATGTCGGAGCTTCGCGTCATTAAGAACGCGGGAGGTAGCTTCAACTTTTTTGGCACGGAGCTCGCCGCCCAGAACGGATGGTCCTCCTACACGTTCACGGGGTACCTGAGCGGAGTCTCACAGTTCTCGGTAAGCAACAACTTTGCGGATGATTTCACGTTCTACGACAGCCAGAATTCAGGAATGGAGATCGACGAGCTCCGGATCTCGCTGAACACTGTGGAAGCTTCCACAACATCGTACAACATCGACAACATCAGCCTGGGAAGTGCGCCGATCACTACGCCTGAGCCTTCCACATTGCTCCTCCTGAGCACGGGGCTGGGTGCGCTGGTTTACGTTGGGCGTCGTCGCAGGGCTTAAATAGTTTGGTAGCCTCTCTCGTGCGATTAGCTGATACCGCTAGGGCACGAGAGAGGCTCTCGGCGTCTTCCGCCTTAATGAAATACATATTCGCTGCGGCCATCTTCATCGGCCTGTTCGCTTGTCGCAGCGCACCCGTGCAGGAAACCGAAGGTCGGCGAGAGCGCCTTCGTCGCCTACCTGGAGGGCACCGCCGCAAACAGGGTGCCCGGTGACGGTATGAAAGCCTGGAATGCAGGCAGTGGCTGTTGCGGCAAGCCTTACACCGACAAGGTGGACGACATTGGCTACATGACACGTGCGGTGGCGTGATTGCAAAACAAATACGGTGTTGATCCGGCGAGCACATTCGGTTGAGCACTTGAGCGAGGCGTCGGAGAAACAGTTACACGCGTTGAAGGATGATCGAGCCGGACAGCATGCGATTGCGGTCAACGATCAGTGGCGCATCTGCTTTAGGTTCGTTGCGGGCGATGCGTACGACGTAGAGTTGTGTGACTATCACGAAGCGGAGGTCTGCGGTATGAGCATTCCCAATACACGGGCGATGAAACGGCGCCCCACCCATCCCGGCGAAATGCTGCGAGAAGATTTTTTGCCCGACTTCGCGTTATCGGTTGCGGGTCTCGCCGATGCTGCAGGTGTTTCACGGCAATCAATCAACGAGCTGTTGCGCGGTCGCCGTGCGGTCAGCCCGGAGATGGCACTGCGACTCGGCAAGCTCTTCGGCAATACGCCGGAATTCTGGCTCAACGCGCAACGCGCGGTAGATCTGTGGGACGCCGCACAGGCGTTGAAAGGTGAAATGACAAAGATCAAGCCATTGCGGGTCGCCTAACCGGGCATTGCTGCCGTCTCTGTGCCGCACGACGGACAATACTGATAAAACGCGTTCTTGTGCATGTTGCACACCGTGCAATCGTCGTACAACCTGAGTCCGCAATACACGCAGTAGTCCTGCGTTTTGCCGGGTGCTGCCTGAAGCGGGCGCTCACATGATGGACACACATTCGCAGCCATCCGCTTGAGTGCTACTTCCGAACCCAGTGTCTGCCTGCGCTCTGTTTCCGGGAGCTGTTCGCCGGCCTGACGCCGCTCGTTGTACAACCGGTAGCCGCGTACCAGATAGTGCGCAGCTACCGCGGTAACAATTATCCCCACCCCGTATCGCACATACCCGCCGTAACTCGGCAGGTACGGCACGAGCTCCACAAAGAACGCGAATGCCGAGAAGAGTATAAAACCACGCGCCAGTGGCCAGTACGCGCTGCTTCGCTTGCGTGCAATGAGCCAGCCCGATACCACCAGAAGCGGCAGCGTCAGTAACAGCCGCAACATGAACGTGCTGAGCTCCACCCTGAACTGCGCACGGTCGTATCTGCTCATGGCGTTATCGCGCATCTGCTGCAGAGTGGACGCCACTGTGCGGCGCTGCTGTTCAGCATCCAGACGAAGCGCTGCAATGCTGTCGTACGCTGCCTGCGCGTCGCGCGCAGCAATGCCCAGTGTATCGAGCGCACGTGTGCGGCTAAGGACTTGGGGGTCCTGCTGCGGATCAGTGGTTGCGGTCCTTGCCGCGATCCAGTTGCTGAATCCCGATTGTGCCTGACTGTAGGCGTTGGATGCAGCCGTTGCCATTAATGAAGCGCGCTCTTCTGCGGCTTCAAGCTCACGTTCACGCAGCGCCAGGTTGCGTTCACTGTTGTTCAACAGCGTAAGTGAGTCCTGCGGCATGAACTGCTCAATGGTGAGCGTTCTGTCCACACCCGGGAGCTCACCAATGATTTTGCTTCCCATACCAATGAGAAAGCCTGCGAATAACACCGAAAGGAGCCACATCGCGATGGAGTAGAGCTTTTCGGGGACCCGCAGGCTGTTCAGCATAATGGTACCGCTACTTGAAGGTTGCGCGCTCCAGCTTGGTAATTCCGTTGTCCACATACGACAGATAGACAACGCCACCTTTGCCGAAACCAGCGACAGTGCGATCGACCGGGATCTGAACCCGCTCGACGAGTTCACCCTTACCATTGATCACGTCGTACACGGGACCACCGGCAACGGGCTTCGGTGGAATAATACGCACCCAGAGGTTCCCGTCCATATCCCCACGCGCCTGATTGCCAAAGAAGGGGGGTTGATAGTCGGGGAGCTGACTGGGCTCGATGTAGCTCACTTCCGGTGCAATTGCGCTGGTGGTGGAAACACGCCGCGGTGGCTCGGCGCCACCACCACCACCGCCTCCGCCGATGCTGCCACCTACTGCCACACGGGTTACGACGGTGCCACCACCTCCGGCTGCTCCAGCTGCTCCAGCTGCTCCAGCCGCGACCTGACCACCAAAGGCTCCGCCGAGACTCGATGCCACCCTGGACATCGCGCTGCCACCGGCTGAATCCTGTCGTGCTGCAATGGCTTTAACGGAATCGATGAACGCGACTTTCTCTTCGTCGGACAAACGCTTCCACTCGAAGGGGATCTTAGGGCCGGTTGTAACCGCACCGGAGTGTTCGATGAAGTCAACGTGGTAATCGCGACCGCGCACCACCGCCACGCGGCCGTCCGACAGCACCGCGTATTCATCCACCACCGGGAGTGGGTTGATTTCGATGGCGATATTGAACCGGCCATCCACGTTGGAGATGCTTGTCTTTGGTGTGGACACTTTGATATACGCTGCTGTGTCAACAGCGCGTGTTGCGATATTGACTCGCACAATCGGCATCGTATCGGGGATAACCGGCGAGCCAAACGATGGCCCGGAGGACGCTGCACCGGTGTTGCTCCGCATTGTGGCGTTCATCTGGATGCCGCCAAGTCCGCGATATACCAGCCGCTCACCGTCGAAGCCGAGTCCGCCGAGTGCCGTTGTTGCCATCATCATGGCATCGGCTGAGCGCGGTACAGATGCGACGCGTGCGATGTTGCCGTTGCCATCAATGACAAGCATCGAGAGCGATGCGGCATCGATAAAGAGCGAGGAATCACCGCGGTATGCAACCAGTGAGCCCGGGCGTTGGCCGTAAGGATTGGGTGTGCCCGGTGCAGTGTCCGCAACTACACGTATGAGCTTCAGGTTGTTGTCCAGCAGCAGTAACTGACGCCGTATGATGTCGTTGACAAGCAATCTGCCGCCGGGAAGCTCGCGGATACCACCAAGCATGGTGATGGTGTCGGTGGATGTTACCGTGGCCGCACCAATCGGGCGCACTTCGAGAGTACCTTGTGGGGTGCCGTCCTGGGCGCTGGCAGAGGCTGCAAAGAACGCCAGTGGCAAAGCGGCGAGAAGCAGAGTGCGTTTCATAGTTGCTGTTGTAAAAGGTGAAACTGGTGTTGGGTACCGACGGACAGTTGATGCAGTCGCAGCGGGTATGCGTATGGTCTGCTGTGCACCACATCTGTGTGTGAATTCTTGTTCTGTCATCGCCCGATCACCCTGATCTGTGTACCACTCGGCAATCCGCCACCCAGCATCATCATTCCGGCTGACGTACCGCCGGTTGCATTGATGGTGCTGGACCGGATCGACCGGAGATAGCGTTTATCGAGTGCACTTGCGATGTAGTCGGGGAGTTTTCGTTGCTGTTCTTTTGTAAGCAGCTTTTTCACGACATCGGACTGACGGATGAGGATATCGATCGAGGCTTCGCGTGCCTTGCGATACCGATCGTATGCTTCGTCGTGGATGTAGTCGTCCGGCAGCTCTGCCCAGAACTTTGCGACCGGTGACCAGATGGAGTCGATGCTTATGAGATAGCGGCGGTTCATGGATGCAAGACTGTCTGCCTGTTCAGGTACCAGCCCGAGTGTGTCCTGATCGCGCAGCAGTGTCGAGTACGGATTTGGTACACCGGGGTTCCCGAACTGTGCTTTGAGCAAGGGCTCCGACGGTTTCGCGCCATCGCGTCTCCGTCCGCGATCGAGCGCCTGCGTAAGCAGCTGACGTTCCCGCGGCGGGCTCAAATCAAGGCTCAGCATCGCGGTGAGAATCACCGGGTTGCGCTGTGTGCTGAACGCCGGATTGGTGGAACCAAAACGTTCGTTCACTTCATAGCGGAACTGCTGCGTAGCCGGATCAAAGCCGCGCACATAGAGCAGCGACGCATCGGGTGAGCGCTGCTGCCCCCAGCCGTGAAGGTTGTTTTCACCATGCAGCAGCAGATCGGCTGCACCCAGTGGGTTCTGTACAGAGAATGAGAGTGTTGCACGCTGTGGCAGTCTCACCTTGAGCGGATTGAACGAGAAGTTGAGACTGGCGTACTGCTGCCACGGCCCTTCACAGCTGTTGCGGCCGGCAACTGTTCCCAGCTGCGACTCCAGGCATCGCGCGCCTTCACTGCCACTTGCAAGCAATGATTGCATCGCAGAGGCCACTGCCTGGTCCTGTGTTACCGCGGGGTTGAAGACAAAGGCTCTGTCGTTGCCATAGCCGTCGCCGTTTATGTCGCCACTGACCAGAGGTGTAAACGGGTTCCCAGAGCGCAGCTGTCCGTTCCAGTTGATACGGATAAAGTCGAACGCGTTCCAGTTGAGGTTATAGCCAATCTGGTGACGTGAATCGAAGCCCGAGCGGCTCCAGTTGCGCGCGTAAGGATCACCGGCAGCACTGCTGAAGCCAAGATACTGCTCGGTTCTATCGGCCCACGTGTATGAAGCGTTCCAGCTGAAGTTGCTGGAGAAGCTGCGTGGTGAGATGCTGATAGTGGCCTGTGCAGAGCGGGACGTAAGGTCGGACTGCATTTCGGTCACGCGCTGGAAGCTGTCGTTGATGCGCGATGCGCCGGCTCCTGTTGCACCCGTACTCGGCACTATCGCTGTAACAGGTGCATAAACCGGACGTCCGCCTTCGTTATTGAGGGTGAAGCGCGCGTCGCTGTTGAAATTGCGATCGACGAATCCCTGCTGATTCAGATTGAGCGAGTAAGTGACTTCCAGGTTTGCGTTGAAGCGATTGGCGAGTACAGGCCCGCTCCATGCGAGGTTCGACCGGATACTGCGGGGCGGTGCGAAGTCGCGATTGAAAAGCGTAACGTTTGGTGCGCCGCTCGCAAACGGCGTACCTGTAGTGCCATCGGCGCAGCTGTTCGGTGCGGCAGCAGGGTTGTTCCCGAGTTCGAGCCAGTTCACGAGTGGCACTGCGTTACCGGTGCACAGAAGTTGCTGCACGCCGCTGGAAAGTCCGTTGTTTTCGATTGCCGATGCAACGAGGTTGGCAGACGGCTGGCTCTGAAAGACTCCGATGCCTCCCCGTACAACTGCGCGCGGTCCGCGCATGGCGCCTATGAAGCTCGCGATCTGTGTGCTGGTTCCGTACATCCAGGAGAAGCCGATGCGCGGGCTGATGAGTAGTTTCTCGGGGACTACATCGTTGCGGAGTCCGAACTCATCCTGAATTGTTGGGTTGAATGTCGGTGTTTCGATGAAGCGGTTGGCATCCATGCGCAGTCCCAGCTGGAACTGCAGCGATTCCGAATAGCGCCATGAGTCGCCGAGTGAAATGGCACCAACGTACTGTCCGGCATCGCGTTTGGGCGCGGCGAGCTGACGGGTGTACGTAGCTGGGTTATTTGCTTCGAGGTCTGCGAGCGAATTGAAGGTGTATGTGCCGAGCCGGTTGGCTGTGTTTTCGGCGGAGCTTGCGTCGCGCTTGAGTTCTGTGGTGAGTTTGAGTCTGTGTTTGTTGTTGGCGCTGAACCAGGAGAGCATGTTCATGGCCTGCAGCGTGTTGGACGACTGTGCATTGCCCATGAGCTGGTTGCCACCAAAGGCCAGCGTTTGCACGCCGCTGGCACCGTTATCGAAAGTGGAGTTAACGCGGATCCTGCCGGACGGGAGATCCACGTAGGGCGACGTTTCGTTGCGTGAAATGGCGAGTCCCAGTGAGGTTTCCGTCAGGATACCGAAGCCGAAGTAGGCACTGTGCCGCGTCTGGAGGGCGCCGTTCCATGCAGTGAGCTGACCCAGTGCAGTGGGGAGCGCCCGGGAGGCAGCGGTGCCAATATCGATGGGGTTGTTGCTGTTCCAGCCACCACTGAAGGTGAGGTTCCATGCTGCGCCGGAGGTACTCGACGGGGGGGTGAAGTCGAGTGAGCCGAGTAAGCTCCCGCGGTCAGCGAGCCTGCTCCCTGGGAGTCCGCTGTAGAGTGACGGAATGCTGGCGTTTTGCAGGAGCGTGGTGAGTCGCGCTATGGAATCGGGTGATATACCAGCGGCTTCGAGCGCGATCGGGTCGGAACTGAGGAGCGTCTCGAGGTCGCTGGAGGTGCGTCCGAGCTGGGCTGCGATGTTGTAAAAGGCTTTGTCGAAGGCGAGCGGTCCGGCAATGGATCCGCCGGGCGACACAGCGAGGAATTCAGCACCTGAGGCGCGCCCAATGCGATCGGTCCACTGCATCTGCGGTGTATTGAGCGTGGAGCTCCCGCGTCGCTGGAGGAAGTTGGTGCCGCTTCTGGTGCGGAGCATGGTTTGTGCGCCGCTGAATCCGCCCCGTGAAACGTCGTATGGAGACGAGACCACAAGCGACGAGATATTGGCGTCCCGCGGGAACCCTGACCCACCGAATCCGAGGTTATTCAGGGTTGCGTTGTTTTGGTCAGCGCCGAGCCCGAATGCTGAGAATCCAGCGGCCCCATCGGGTCCGAGCGCGGATTGCATGCCTGGGAGGAGCGCGGCCATAGCGGCCAGGTCGCCGATCATATCGGGAGGGATACCAGCGGTGGAAAGGGCGCGTTCGGTGCCGCTGATGTCTGCGATATCGTTGGCGTTGCGGGCTACCCGGTCGCGCGAGGCGGTGGTATTGATCTGATCCAGAACTGCCCCGACGCGCTCCAGTCGGGCGTCACCGAGCAGGAAGTCTTCGTCGGCGACGCGCCGGAGCTCGAAGCGTTTTTGCGCGAAGCCGATGGCGCTGATGGTGATCATGTAGTTGCCGTCACCATTGGGGAAAGTGATGCTGTACCGGCCGTTTTTGTCGGTGCGGCCAGTGCGATTCACGTTCCCGGAGAAGGAGGTAACGACTACCTGGGCGTTCTCAATGGGTACTCCTTCGGGCGCGGTTACTGTGCCGCGGATAACATCCAGCTCCTGAGCAGCGAGGGGAGCCGGGGCATACGGTGCAAGCGCAAGGAAAAGAGTTGCAGCTATGTATTTGAGACTTCGGAGCGACACGTCGGAACAGTCGGGAGAAAAGTTGAAGCGAGGTCCGCCACTTTGGGCGCCGATTGTTTGACACCGCAAAGCGCGCGATAGTTTACTCGCTGTCAGAACTCGCCAATGAAACCGATTTCGGGGTTCAGCAGGTGGCCGTGCTGCGTCTTTACGGTGTGCTGCACGTGTTCAATGAGTGCTCTTACGTCGTGTGCGGTGGCTTTGCCCAGATTCACGATGATATTGGCGTGGATATGCGAGATCTGGGCGTCGCCTATCCGGAACCCCTTGAGGCCGGCGCTGTCGATGAGCCGGCCGGCGCCAACGCCTTCAATTTTCCGGAAGACGGAGCCTGCGCTGGGGTGCACGTTGAGCCAGGGGTGTCGTGAACCGCGCCAGCTCAGATTCTCCTGCAGGATCCGGTGCAGCGTGGCCGGGTCACCGGGGTGCAGGTCAAAGCGGGCGGTGAGTACGATATCCCGCTGGTGCTGGAAGACCGAGTCGTCGTAGCCAAAGCGTGTATAGTCGGCGCCTACTGTGCGTCGGCTACCGTGTTCTGTGAGTATATCGCAGTCGCGGAAGACTTCCTCTATGAAGACTGTCCGCTCGCGTGCGGGTGCCGGGGAAAGAAAATGAAGGTTCTGCCAGAGGGCACCACCCACGGTACTGGGAATCCCAATGAAATGCTCGAGCCCAGACCAGCCTTTGCGGACCGAAGCCAGTACCAGATCCTGCATGATCGCACCGCTCTCCGCGGTCAGCACCCCGTCGGGTGACAGGGAGTATTCCGTGGCTACATTCCGTATAACCAGACCGCGGAAGCCCTTGTCACCTGCCAGGATATTGGCGCCGCTGCCAAGCACAAACCACGGGATGCCAAGTTCTTTCGCGGCGGTTACCGCAGTAGCGAGTTCCTCTGCCGTAGTGGCATCGTACATGACATCGGCAGGACCTCCGATACGGAAGGTGGTGTACGGAGCCAACATTACCCCTGTGCGGATCTGCCTTTCGTTAAGCAGATCACCGAGCTTAGCTATAAGAGGTTCCGAAAGGTGTTCTGTAGGTGGCTTTGTGCCGGAGGTGTCGCCGGTGTGTACGTTCATGCCCTAAAAATTCTCCCCTGACCATCTGAATGCCAGCGCATTCCTGCTTTCGATCATTTCCTGGAGTGGTTGCGTCGTCTGTTCCAGCCCGCGCAGCAGCAGCGCTCCTGATGTTTGTGGCCGCGCCTGTAGTGGTGCCGGCTGTATTGCCGGTTGCCGAGCCGCTGGTGGTGTCTGTTGCTCACGCCCAGTCGCGTGCTGAGCTCGACCGGGTGATAAAGCGCAAGGTTCTGAATAACGGACTGGAAGTAATAGTGGTTGAGAACCACGGTGTTCCTATAGCGACCATCGAAGTGGACGTCCGCAACGGCGCTTTCACGCAGACTCCCGAGTACGCCGGCCTCGCGCATATGTACGAGCATATGTTCTTCAAGGCCAATCGGGATCTTCCACTCCCTGAGCAGTTTACCGACCGGGCTTCGGAGCTGGGCGCGATTTTCAATGGCACGACCCAGGAAGAGCGCGTGAATTATTTCCTCACGCTTCCGGCCGACAGCGTAGCGGGCGGGATGCAATTTCTTGCAAGCGCCCTCCGCTACCCGCTCTTCCTCGAAGACGAACTGCGGAGTGAAAAAGAAGTCGTACTTGGCGAATACGACCGGAACGAAGCGCAGCCCGGGTTTGAATTGCAGCAGCGGGCCACCGAGCTGCTGTATCCCGGCCAGTTCAGTCGCAAGAACACAATCGGCGATCGCAACGTTATCGCGAATGTCACGCCGGAACAGATGCGTTTCATTCAACACAAGTATTACATCCCGAACAATTCAGCGCTGATCGTAACCGGCGATGTCCACCCTGATTCCATCTTTGCGCTCGCAGAGAGGATACTCGGCGACTGGGAGCGCGGGCCTGATCCTTTCGTTGCCGACCCGATCCCGCCGATTCCGCCGCTCGATGGCAACAAGGCGATGATCATCGAGAAGCCGATCAATGCTGTTGCGGTACTGATTCAGTGGCAAGGGCCGAGTGTGGGTAAGGATGCTACGTCCACATATGCAGCGGATGTTTTCAGTGATGCACTGAACAGTCCGGGTTCCACCTTTCAGAAGAACCTTGTGGACTCAGGTTTGTGGCAGGTAGTTGGCGTCAATTACTACACTCTGAATCAGGTTGGTCCGATCTCGATCAGCGGCCAGACAACACCGGACAAGTTCCGTGAAGCGATGGCTGCACTTGATAAAGAGATAGCTCGCTTTGGTGACGCTGCGTACGTGAGTACGCGCGAGCTGGAGTATGTAAAGGCGCAGCGTGCTACATCGAGTGCGTTTGGCATTGAGAAAGCATCGGAAATTGCGCACACGATCGGCTTCTGGTGGAGTGTGGCAGATCTAGATTACTTCATGGGTTATGTCGATATGATGGCGAAGATGCGGATTACCGATCTTATGCGTTACACGCGCACGTACATCGTTGGAAAGCCGCGGGTAACCAATGTTCTGCTCCCGCGTGAAGCGCGGCAGTTCCTCGGGCTGACGGAAGAAGAGCTGATCAAGGGTGTGAAGCCGGTATCACAGCCATGAGCGCGCGCGCCTTGAGTGGTGGCAATGCGGTGCGTTCGGCATCCAGGAGTTCGGAATCCTGGCGCGTGGCATCGTTGCGGCAAGTGTACCGCGCTGTTGTCGTCAGAGTGGCGGCAGTGGCGGCATTAGCGCTGATCGCGGGTTCATTGTGTACGCAGCCGCTTGTCGCGCAGGGTGTTTCACCGCAACCCGTACGCGCTACACCGCGCGCGCTCGGTATCCCCGACGACAGCCTGACCCAGAGGTTTGAAGTTGCGGGGATCCCGGTGATCCTCCGGAGCGTTACTGCCAACAATGTTGTGGCAGCGAACTTGTATCTGCTTGGCGGGGTGAGAGAAGTCGATGAGAGCACGCAGGGGATGGAAGCAGTGCTTTTTGAGACCAGCGAACGCGGGACGCGCAAATACCCCAAGGGTGTGTTGCGGCAGAAGATGGCACAACTTGGGAGCGCTATAGGTTCGAGTCCCGGTTACGATTGGACCACGCTCGGCTTGCGCTCGACGGTGGCCAATTTTGATTCCACCTGGATGATCCTTGCAGACAGGGTCGTGGCACCGACGCTTGATCCAGCGGAGTTTGAGCTGGTGCGTGGACAGTTTGTGACTGCGGTAAAGCAGCGGAAGGACAGTCCGGATGCACTGCTGGATTTCCTGTCCGACAGTATCGCTTTTGCAGGGCAGCAGTACGCGCTGGATCCGTTCGGGAGTGAGCAATCGTTGAGTGCGCTCACGGTGGACGCATTGCGCGAGTTTCACACTAAGCGGGTAATGAAATCGCGGATGCTGCTGGTTGTTGTCGGCAATGTTTCGCGTTCGCGGGTTGAAAAGCTTGTGCAGGAGACGATTGGCAGGTTGCCGCAGGGGGACTACAGGTGGAGTCTGCCACCGGTAGCTGAGCCACTGCCATCTGCGTACGTAATTGAAAGCCGGAATCTGCCGACCAACTATCTGCAGGGATATTTCGCGGGCCCGCGTGCTGACTCCAGGGACTATCAGGCGCTCCGGCTGGCGGCTGCGATACTGTCCGGGCGTCTTTTCAATGAAGTACGTGCACGTCGGAACCTTTCATATTCAGTGAATGCGCCGTTTATAGAGCGGGCGCAGGCGATTGGCGGATTGTATGTCACGACTACCGCTCCCGACGATGTTTTGCGCATCATGCAGGATCAGGTAACCGGTCTCAAGGAGAGCTGGATAACCGATGACGGCCTCGACCGTCTGGTCCAGCAGTTCATTGTTACCTATTTCCTTGATAACGAAACCAATGCGGACCAGGCCAATATGCTGGCGCGTGCTGAGCTGTATCAGGGCGACTATCGGAGAGCCGATCAGTTCGTGGAGGAGCTTCGGGCAGTCACTCCTGAGGACATCCGCAGGGCGGCACGCCGATATATGACCAACATCCGCTGGGCATATGTGGGGAATCCCAACCGGGTTGACCCTGCGCGAATGGTGCGCTTCAGATAGACTTCAATAGGCTGTTCCCTCCATACATCACGTCCATCCTGTCCTTCCAACCCGTCCCTCCTTCTTTTCCCTCCCTTTTAACCAGTTCTGATCATGTCCGACTATACGCGCCGTGATTTCGTTGGCAACAGTGCCAAACTCGCCATGGGAGCGATGATCCTCCCCCGCTGGGTGCTCGGTGGCCCGGGTTATGTGCCTCCCAGTGCCCGCCTCAACATCGCTTGTGTAGGCATCGGTGGTATGGGGATGAGCAACATGGCTGAGGTCCTTTCGGAGAACATTGTAGCTGTCTGCGACGTAGACACTGCCTACGTGGAGAAGTCCCTCGAAGGACGCCTTCGCCCCCGTCAGGGTGAGCCTACCCAGAAGAATGTTCAGCTCGGGGAAGCGTACACCAAGGCTGCCAAGTACTCTGACTTCCGCCAGATGCTGGAGAAGCAGCGCGACATCGATGCGGTCATGATCGCGACTCCGGATCATCTGCATGCAACGATCGCTCTGGCAGCGATGCAGATGGGTAAGCATGTGTACGTGCAGAAGCCACTTGCATACTCGGTGCATGAGACCCGTTTGCTGGCGAAGTCAGCGATAGCCAACAAGGTGGCAACGCAGATGGGGAACCAGGGGCACTCGCGTGAGGGATCACACAGGATCATGGAAATTGTGAATTCCGGTGTGCTTGGTCCGATCCGCGAGGTTCATGTCTGGACGGATCGTCCGGTGCGTTACTGGGCGCAGGGGATCCCGCGTCCGGTCGCACCGGCCGCAGGAGCGAACCCACCGGCACCCAACCCGCGTCCCCAGTGGAACATGCGTACAGTGGAGCTGGCGCTGTCGGCCGCGATGGCATCCAATGCCCATACACCGCCCGACGGAATGAACTGGGATCTTTTCCTTGGGCCGGCACCGGAGCTTCCGTATCACCCGGCGTACCACCCGTTCACATGGCGCGGCTGGATCGATTTTGGTGTGGGTGCAATCGGTGACATGGGAGCGCACCTGCTTGACCAGCCTCATACGGCGCTCCGGCTCGGCTTGCCAACAAGTATTACCGCTTCTTCGAGCCCCTGGGGCGGCAGTGCACAGAACCCAGCCACGTATCCACTGGCGACGATGGTGCAGTATGAGTTCGCAGCGCGTGGCGCGATGCCACCGGTGAACCTTTACTGGTACGACGGCGGTCTTATGCCGCCGCGTCCGGCACTGCTCCCCGACGACGCACCGATGACCGCGCCCGGGAGCGATGGTGGTGGTGGAGTAATGGTCGGCGACCGGGGTATTCTTTTCTATCAGACATATGGCGACAAGCCGCGTATCTATCCGCAGTCCCTGGAAGCCGAAGTGGAAAGGATCCCCAGGACGATTCCACGTATAACGGTGAGTCACGAGATGAACTGGGTGCAGGCGGCCAAGGGAGAGGCAGCATCCAGCTCGCCATTCTCCGAAGCTGCACCACTCACTGAAGTAATGCTGCTGGGTATTGCAGCACTGCGGGCCGGCCAGGGTAAGAAGATTCTTTACGATGGTGCCAACATGAACATCACCAACGCGCCCGATGCGAATCAGTACCTGACGCGTGCTTACCGTACAGGATGGGAACTCAAGTGATCCGATTTGGAACTGCGCAAAGCGCAGGCGAGAAGTTTGCGGCAGTGCGAGCCGGTGCAGTACGCCGTGGCGTAGCATTGGTCGTGGCAGCACTGATCGCAGGTGGCGCGGGTGCAGCCGCAGGTGCGCAGCAGGCGACTACACCCAATACACTTACCGCGGCGGAACAGCAAGCCGGCTGGAAGTTGCTGTTTGATGGGAAGACCACAAAGGGCTGGCGCAACTACAAAGCTGATACGATAGGCAGCGGTTGGCAGGTGGTGGATGGCGCGCTCACGCGTGTCGGGCGCGGCGGTGACATCATCAGCAACGAGAAGTTCGGTGACTTTGAGCTCATCCTCGAATGGAAGCTTTCGCCGCAGGGCCCTCCGGGGAACAGCGGGATCTTTTATCGTGCTGTTGAGGATACTGCTGCCATTTACTGGAACGCACCGGAGATGCAGATACTCGACGATGCAAGACACAGTGATGGCAGAACTCTGCTGACGTCGACGGGCGCAAACTATGCCATCGATCCGGCGACACCGGGGCTGGCTAACCCGATCGGCGAGTGGAATACCGCACGCATACTGGTGGTTGGCAACCACGTTGAGCACTGGCTCAATGGCAAGAAGTCAGTCGAGTACGAACTCGGCAGCGCCGACTGGAAAGCGAAAGTTGCGAAGAGCAAGTTTGCGCCCCATCCGCTTTATGGCAAAGCGCGCGAAGGGTATATAGGGCTGCAGGAGCATGGTTCGTTTGTAGCGTTCCGGAACATCAAGATCCGCCCTGTCATGCTGGCCCGCTGAAAAAACTCAGCCTGCCCGCTACTTATGTATGTGTAGTGGGCAGGCTGAGATGTGCTTCACCGGTGTTGTGCTTCGTTGTACTGCGTTGTACTTCACCGGGAATGATATGTTTAATGATGTGTTTCAGGCTGCGTCTGTTCTGACTGGTGCTTCGGGGCCGTTCGTCTTGACCGAATTGATACCATTGTCGCAACCGGCCTGACTCTGATACATCTGGCTGGTGCCGATCACCTGATGATTGCCGGCCTTGAGAACAAAGTAGGCCCGCCCATCGCTTGACGTCCTGCGATCGTATCGTGCATCGAGAGGACTGTTTTTCTTTACAGAAGCGATCCCGTTTTCTGCGGAATCCCTGCGCTCGTAGGTCTGGCTTGTGAGGATGACCTCGCCATTGGATGCCTTGAGTACAAATGAATACTTCTGCTTGTCGTTCTGACGCAATTCGAACCAGCCAGCCATGTTACCTCCGATTAACTGAAATGATGAGCGGAAATAGTACGTTGCTCAGGGAATACTGCGAAACATCTTCTTGCAATTGTACAGCGATAGTACAGCGATAGTACAGCGATAGTACAGCTGAAGCAGCAGCGGAAGCTGCCGCTTCTTTATACAGCTTCTTCATTAACTACAGCATGCAGCTACTTCATCAGCTTGTCAACGTCGGCCTGTGACAGAGGCGATGGAAGCGACGTGTATGCATCGCGCACACGCCCTACGTCGGCAACCGAAACCGGTCCTGCGTCGTTACCCCATGCAGAGCGGACATAGGTCAGTACTTTCGCGACCTCAGCGTCTGTCATCATGGCGCCGCCATAGGGCATCATTACGCCGTTGTACTCGGCGCCATGCACTGTGAGCGGACCCATGATCCCCTTGAGGACAATAAGAATCGGTACATCCACATTGCTCGCCATCACATACTCTGAGCCCTTGAGCGGAGGGAACGCACCAGCGAGTCCTTCACCGTTACCCTGGTGGCAGACCGCGCAGCTCTGGAATTCCTCAGGTGGGGTGGTCGATGCCACCACAGTTCCCGCATCATCCGAGGCGGCCGGTGCAGCACCCGACTGTGCAGGTGTTGTATCGGACTTGTCCCCTCCGCAGGCAGTGAGGGAGAATGCAAGTGGAAGAAGGATCAGCGAAGAGAGGCGCACAAGAACTCCTTGTTTATCGGTGAACGGATTCGTCGATGACAGCTGAGCAACAATTGCGTACAAATACTGAGGGTAAACTACCCTGAAATACCCGAACGTGCTATCTGAAGTTGATATGCGAAAGCTGCGGGAATTCGGATACAATGGTGCGGATATCACTGTTGTCGGAGTACAGGAGCTCACGTATCAGTGCCGCGCTTGCACCGCGATGCTCTATTGCACGCATGGCCTCCATCGTTGCGGTCAACGGGCCGGCAATGGTCAGTGGGATTGTTGTGGACTCTGCAATCAGATCCACCACATCCAGAGCAGCGGGAATATCATCGGCCGCTCGCGGCGTAATCGTAGCGACCAAACCAGCCAGATCGGGATGAGCCGATTCGGCAATGAAAGTTGAAATGTGACAGCGGAAACCAGCCGACCAGCCTCTGGAATTCACGAAGTGGTCATCCACCTGGAAGGCCAGGATCAGACACCCGGGAAACGCGTCCAGCATCTCATTTCTCCAACTCTCGTCCTCAACGAAGCGGGGTCCTGGAACCACGTATTGCGCGCCGGCTTCCAGCCACTCTTCGATGGCCGCATCGCTCCGCACATCGCCCGACAGCTGCACAACGGCAGCTGTTTCGGCAATAAGGTCCCGTATGAGTGAGAAATTGGGGCCAATGCCCCGGGCCGAGCCAGCGTCCAGATCAATTATATGGAGCGTCTGGAAGCCTTCCTCATGGAGGGAGCGGACAATAGCGCGCGGGTCTGTCGCGTCCCAGGGGGCGCCGCGATCCGCTGCCAGTACGGTTATGCACCGTCCGTCCCGGATCTCAAGGATTGGAATTGCCTGCATGGGAGGAAACATACGCTCCGACGCCCGGGGTCATGAAGAGAGTTATCCACAATTCATAAAGGCCATGCGGCCGGTCTGGCGCCCCCCCCACAACTCCCCTCTTTCGCCGGCGTGCGCTTGTGAATAGTTTCACGATGTCTGCAGGGGCCCCTGCAGGTACAGGTGACGCCAGTGTGCTCTACCTGTGTGATAACGATTTTCCCGGAAAGGCTCTGGAGGCCTCTCAATATGCGGTTTCTCGGTTTCGCTGTGGCAAGCGCTTTTGTGCTCGCAGCATGTGGTGGTGGTGACAAGGCAGCTTCGACTGACTCGGCAACACCTGCAGCAACAGACGTTCAGGCAGAAGCAGCAGCTCCTGCTGGTGAAATGGCGCCCATCACTGGCACCATTCATGAAGTCAAGATGATCGGCGATGCTTCTGGCTATCGCTTTGAACCGGCTGATATCACCATCAATGCCGGCGACGGCATCAAGTGGGTATTCGTAAGCGGCGGCCCGCACGACGTGGCCTTCGATCCTGCTACGCTTTCGCCCGAAGCCAAGGCGGCGCTTGTCGCCAACATGCCTGAGCAGATGGGTGAACTCTCCGGCAAGATGCTCCTCTCCGATGGTGAGACCTACACGGTTTCCTTCACCAACGTCCCCGCTGGCAAGTACGATTACGTGTGCACACCGCACATCGCCATGGGCATGAAGGGCACAATCACGGTCCAGTAATCGGATCCGCTACTGATTGCAGTAACTCTCTGCAATCATCTGCACAGGGACTGGCGCAAAGCGCTGGTCCCTGTGTTCGTTTGTGCATACGAAAAACCGGGAGTCGAAACAGTGTGGGCTGATACTGTCTTCACATTGGAGTACCATCATCTGATGCGCCTTATGATCTGGGGCGCTTCCTGTGCAGTTGCCGGAACACTCGCACTCGTCTGGTGTGTGCGGAAGAGCGTGGACGCACCACTCGTGCGGGCTTTTGCAGTGACCTGTCTTGCAGGCGGGGCAGTAACCGTTGTCGCAGCTCTGACAGGTTGGCGCGGGCTTGCACTCCGTGACTTTGCCGGCCTTCAGCAGCTGCTCGGCAGGCTCTGGCTGGTTACCGGCATTACCGTCGGTGTAATGGCCAGTGCCGTTGCAATCATGTGGCTCGCATTACGGCACCAGGCGCGACCCAAAGTCATGGGAGCAGGGCTCTCAGTCTTTGTTCAGGCGCTGGCACTCATGGTCATTCACATCGGTTTAATTGCTGCAATCGGACCCGTGCAATAATCACCGGCAGAAGTTTGCAGACGGAATCGCCGCACTATAAAATCAACTCTAAAATCAACTCTATCATCAAATCTGTATTCAACAAAGATGGAACCGGTAATACCTGATCTACGCGCAGCACCCCGGGGTGAGGCGTATGATATTCTCTGCGATATGCTGGATCGCGCCCTCGAAGGAAGCAGAGATGAAATTTCCGCGATGGCAACTGCCAGCGCACTGCTGCATAATGCATTCGGTAACCTGTGGACCGGTTTTTACCGTGTGGTGGAGCCGGAAAAGTCTCTCCGGGTCGGACCGTATCAGGGCACGCTCGGCTGCCTGGATATAAGTTTTGGACGGGGTGTATGTGGCACCGCCGCCAGCGATCGGCGTACGGTAATCGTTAAGGATGTAAACGATTTTGCAGGGCATATCACCTGTGATGCGCGCTCACGGAGCGAGATAGTTGTGCCTGTTTTCCGACCGGATGGATCGCTTCTCGCGGTACTTGATATTGATTCAGAGATACCCGCGATGTTTGACGAGACCGATCAGGTCGGGCTTGAAAAAATGATGTCGTGGTTCAGTCGCGGGTAAACTCACCAACTTTTCCTCCACGGGGTCTGTATGACGGTCACCGGATATTCAGATCGGATCAATCATGCACTGGCGTATGCAGCCAAGCATCACGACCAGCAGGTGCGCAGGGGAACGCGTCTTCCGTACTTCACTCAACCTTCAAATGTGGCGTTGATCCTGACGCGATATTCGTGCGGTGAGACCGCGGTAACAGCAGGGATACTCTACGACGTAGTGCAGGGGGCAGTGCGCGAAGGGTGGAGTGTCGGCATGCTGGAGGACAGGGTCGGAAGCAAGTTCGGCCCCGACGTGCTTAAGACGCTTCTCGCAGTTGTGGAGCGGAAGTGCGATGACGATGGTGTGGATCTTTCGGCGGAAGACCGCCGCAACGATCGCATCGAACGGCTCGAAGCCGCGCCGGACGAAGCCCGCTGGGTAGCAGCAGCCACGGAGCTGCACACCGCCAGCACGCTGTTGTCAGACCTGAAGCGAACCTCCTTCCCCGAGATAGTCTGGGCCAGAGTCCAGGACGGACAGGAGGGGACGACGCGCTATCTCGACAGCGTTGTTTCCCGATTCAACGCTGTGGGTTTCCGTACACCGATTGTTGCAGAACTCGAACAGGTACGCGACGGGATCAGTTCGTTTGGACGCTGACGGGCGCTAAGCCTGCAGTTACGGTGCCTGCTCCTTCATCTGATCCGGTGTTGCCGTAAGTGCGGCGTACGTAATCTTCCAGGATTACAAGAAACTCTTCGACGATCCGATCGCCGCGGAGCGTTGTGTGAAGCTTACCGTCCACATATACAGGGGCTTTCGGTTCTTCGAAGGTCCCGGGCAGCGAGATCCCGATGTTGGCGTGCCGCGATTCGCCCGGCCCATTCACAACGCATCCCATAACTGCGACTTTCATTTCCACCACACCCGGATAGTCTTCCCGCCACACCGGCATCTGTTCCTGCAGATAACCCTGGATATCCTGTGCCATGTGCTGGAAGAAGGAGCTGGTGGTGCGTCCGCACCCAGGGCACGCGGTTACCTGAGGTGCGAAGCTCCGGAGCCCAAGCGATTGCAGAATCTGCTGCGCGACGTAGACCTCTTCGCGCCTGTCGCCTCCGGGTTTGGGAGTGATTGAGACCCGGATCGTGTCGCCGATTCCTTCGTTGAGGATGATGGAAAGCGCCGCTGTGCTCGCGATTATTCCCTTATTCCCCATCCCTGCTTCGGTGAGCCCCAGATGCAGCGGGTAATCGCAGCGTGCAGCAAGCCTCCTGTAGCATTCCACGAGGTCCGGTACCACCGAGATTTTTGCGCTGATGATTATGCGGTCGTGCGGCAGTCCGACTTCCTCTGCGAGGCTTGCCGAGCGGAGTGCGCTTTCGAGCATGGCGTCCATGTAAACGTCCTGTGCATCGCGCGGCGTGGCCGAGCGTGCATTGGCGTCCATCATGCTGGTAAGGAGATCCTGATCGAGGGAGCCCCAGTTAACGCCGATACGGACGGGCTTATCGTTCTCGATGGCTGCCTGCACGATAGCGGTGAAGTTGGCATCGCGATGGCGGGATCCCACGTTTCCCGGGTTGATACGGTACTTGTCGAGTGTGGCCGCGCAGGCCGGGTGACGCGTAAGGAGCAGGTGTCCGTTGTAATGGAAATCGCCGACCAGCGGTACGTCCAGTCCGGCGTCGTTCAGCCGTTGGCGTATTTCCGGGAGCGCGCGCGCGGCCTCGTCGTTGTTCACCGTTACCCTGACCAGCTGTGATCCGGCTTCATAGAGGGCGGCCACCTGCAGGGCGGTAGCGGCCGGGTCGGCGGTATCGGTGTTGGTCATGGACTGCACAACAACCGGGTAGCTGGAACCGATGCGAACGTTCCGGACCTGAACGACAGGAGTGGTGCGGCGGATAGGACTACGACTGGAAGACATTACAGGATCACGCGTTGGAAAGTCGGGTATCTTTTAAAGATAGCGTATTCCTCAACGCAGTCGCAGTTCCCGGGCGGCGGCTGACGGGCACCCTGCCCTGTAGTTGCAGTGAAACGGGCGGATTGGGAGGGCCGGCCGGCAGGCGAGAGGCGCCGCGCCGCCATGGCAGCGCGGTGGCGTGGCGGCAGTCTGCCGTGCAACACGGAACCAAACGTGCAAGACTCTTCACGTTCGGAGACTTAGGGGAGATATTACAGGGATATAGCTGTTTTCAGCACCAAATAATTCAGGTCAACTCAGCAGACAGGAGATAGATGATGAAAAGTGGAATGCGTGCAGTCGGTACAGTTGCGGTTGCAGCGGCACTTTTTGCGATGCCATTCGTGGCTGGTGCCCAGGAGAAGGGAGTCCGTTTTGGGGTTAGTGCCGGGCTTTCCGTGCCGATGGGCAAGCTTGGTGATGTAAATGGCACAGGGTACAACCTTACCGGGCATGCGACACTGAGCCCTTCTTCGCTGGCGAATCTTTCGTTCCGCGGCGATGTTGGTATAGACCGGTTCGATGCCAAAGAGAGTATCGGATCGTTGACTCAGAAAGGCGGTGTTACCATGATCGGCTTTACCGCCAATGCGATCTATGCATTCTCCCAGGATGATCCCGGCGCGGTGACGCGGCCGTACATTCTTGTGGGTGGTGGCTTCTTCAATGGCCGGAGCAAAGTGACGTCCATCCTTGGTGCGGCGGAGGATACCGACTCGTCCAATAGTACAGATGCAGGAATACAGTTTGGCGGCGGAATGGAGTTCAATCTGTCATCCGGTTTCGGTGCCTTTGCTGAAGCCAAGCTGGTGAATGTCTTCGGCGACGGAAGCAGCCGCCGCTGGATTCCGATTTCGTTCGGCGTACGTTTCTGATCACCCAGTTCCCGTTCAGCTTATCACACCCCGGAGGAATCCTGATGCGTAAGAGCGCATTCAAGGCAGCATCTGTAATTGCTTTCGCCACCGCAGTAGCTATTGGTACAAACGTGAGTCCACTTTCGGCTCAGGTCAGGACTACTTCATTCGGTGTTTCTGCCGGGGTGTCGTCCCCTTCTTCGGGGTATCTGGTGAATGCGAAGACGGGATATAACATGGCTGGCCACCTGTATATTCAACCTGCGCGGTTTGATAACCTTTCTTTCCGGGGTGATCTATCGGTAAGTAACTTCGACAACGACATGCCTGCTGGCAGTGGGGTACGAGTTGACTTGCGAGTTGTGGGTTTTGCGCTGAACGGGTTGTACAGCATACCTACATCAGGTTCGCTCACACCGTATCTCGTAGGCGGACTTGGCCACTACAACATCAAGATATCCAGGGTTGAGGGGAGTGTAACTCGCCCTGCATCAGATGCCAATCTGGGCTACGGTGTCGGCGCGGGCGTCAACTTCCAGCTCGGCGCACTGAGTGCGTTTGCTGAAGCGAGGTGGGTGAATATCATGAGTGAGCCCGATGGAACGGCCTTTGCACCGATCTCCTTCGGGCTGCGGTTCTGACGATCGTCTGTGTAAACATCAACCTCAAACCGGAGTTGTCATGTACGCTCTCACCGCAGTGGCTGCACAAACAGTAAAGGTGATCCGTTGCAACAGGGTGGCCCGATTGATAGCTGCTGCAGCGATGTCCATGGTTGCTGCAGCAGCGCTTCCCGATTCTGCATCGGCGCAGTCTACAGACGATACGCCATCCCGGGTAGTCTCAGTGAATCCGTTCATTGTGCTGGTCGGTTATTTCAGTGGTGAGTACGAACAACGGCTGAACAATTCGTTCTCGATTGGTATCGCCGGCTCCTCAATTAAATTCAGTGGTTTGCGCAAGAACGTAGACGCAAAGATACGTCTTTACCCGAACGAAAAAGCGCTGCAGGGGTTCGGCTTTGGCGTGTCGCTTGGATACACGTGGATGAGAGCTGAGACGGAGGTCTTTCCTGACTACCGCACTTGTGCAGAGCGTCCGGAAGACTGTGTTGTCACCAGTTACTGGGACAATTATTCAGCACCGAGTGCTGCAATTGAAATCAGCCAACAATGGCTGCTCGGTTCGCGCAAACACAGTGCCGTGATAATTGGCGGTGGCGTCAAGCGCGTGTTCGCCAGGGACGACGCCTGGGGCGGTCAGCAGCTGATCACGCCCACCGGGAGGGTTAGCGTTGGATATGCATTCTGAGCTGACTGTGAGCGCCAACCTGTTTGTCCGCCGGTTAATGCCGGAAACTGCCTGGAGACAGTATGCGGCTGTTACTCAGCTGCTTGGTTGCGTGAGAGAAGCCGGTGGCGTCGCCGCTGCATCCAGGTTGTTTGCGTTTGCCGTGCTGCTGCTTCCTGTAACGGGCGCTGCGCAGTCGCCGGCAGCGGCACCGACGCGTGTAATCTCGTCTAACCCGTTCATGCTGCTCAGTGGGCACCCCTCGATTGAATTTGAGCAGCGGCTTACTACCAGCCTGGCCGTTGGTTTCGCGGCCTCTTCAGCCGTTAGCGGCTCAAGCGGCAGCCACATGGACGCCAAGGTGCGCTTCTATCCGAATGAAAAGGCAATGGAGGGGTTTGGTATGGCCGGTTCGCTTGGTGTGACGAACAGGACAAGAACAACCCTGGGGTGTCTGGGCACGTGCTCCTACAGAGGCGAGAAGCAACGCACCTCAGTGCCGAATACAACGATTGAGCTCAGCTACCAATGGTTGCTGGGATCGAAAAAATCGACTGCTATCGCGCTCGGCGGTGGTTTAAGGCGCATATTCGCCAGCGATGCAGACTGGGGGAGCGGGAATCGGATCCTGTCTACAGCGCGTTTCAATATCGGATACGCATTCTGAATGTGCGCATTCGGTGAGTA
>CAZDMG010000017.1:0-35898 GCA_964506655.1 uncultured Gemmatimonadaceae bacterium | reverse complement strand
TGTTGGAGTTTCCGACCATCGTGTTCATGCAGTCGGGCTACAACGTGTACTCGCTGCAGCAGGCCGCGCGTCGTTCCTGGCGTATCGGACAGAAGCAGCCGGTCCGGGTGATCTACCTGGGTTACGCGGCCACGTCCCAGATGACGTGTCTTGCCCTGATGGCGAAGAAGATCCTCGTCTCGCAGAGCACATCCGGCGACGTCCCGGAATCGGGGCTGGGCGTGCTCAACCAGGACGGCGATTCGATCGAGGTCGCCTTGGCTCGGCAGCTTGTCGCGGCTTGATGTTCTCGTTCAGACCGGCGTCCCTCTGGGCGCCGGTTTTTCTTGAAATATCTGGATTTAAGGGTTGATCTTATTCCTGCATGACAATGAGACAAGCCGAAATTTGGTCGGATTATCTGGTTGATGCTTCGTCCTACTGCCGGTGCATACTTCCCTCACTAATTCCAGCAAGAATCCCACAAGCCTCAACTTCCCGGCCTTCATTGCAACTCACTCTCAATGACGCGAGTTGCTTTTCAAGCGACTGCAGAGCCGTTATTTGTGATCGCACGCGTGAGATGTGCTCATCAAGCAAGGCGTTGACGCCGGCACAAGGCTGGTGAGGGTCATCTTGATAGCTCTGTAATTCGTGAATCTCCGTCAGAGACAGATCCAGGATTCTGCAGCGCCGGATGAACGCCAGCCACTCACCATGCTTCTCGGTATAAACACGATAACCGTTCTCCTGCCGATCAGGCAGCGGCAATAAGCCCTGCTTTTCGTAGAAGCGGATCGTCTGTGTATCGACACCTGCCAACTGTGCCAACTGACCAATACGCATCAAACTCCTCCTCAACGGATCTCTACTCTATTGACCTTATAGCGGCTATATAGTTTTTAATGATACCAAAATGTTATTCAAGTGGAGCTGTATCATGAGCAAATCCTGTGGTGGCGATGAAACGCCCACGGCGGATACCGATAGACCGGACCCCTCCGAAGAAGTGGGGAAATGGGTCAGCGTTTATGACGTGCCGAAGATGGACTGTCCATCGGAAGAGCGGATGATTCGCCTCGCCCTGAACGGCATTGAGGACATTCGGGCGCTGTCTTTCGACTTGTCGAGCCGCCGGTTGGAGGTCGTCCACGATGGCAAGGCTGACCCTATCACTGCGAAATTGGCGACCCTGGGGCTGGGAGCCTCGCTTGAAGAAACCGCCGCTGCCGATGCGGAGACAATCAAGACGGTCGTGGACTCGGCAGCCTCTGCTGCGCAGGAATCCGGCACCCTGCGTTGGTTGCTCGGCATCAATGCACTCCTGTTCGTGGTGGAAATGACTGCCGGCTTGATCGCTCAGTCAACCGGCCTCATTGCAGAATCCCTGGACAATTTTGCCGATGCGGCAGTGTACGGGCTCGCCCTTTATGCGGTTGGGCATAGCGTGAAAAGGCAGGTCCGTGTTGCGCACCTTGCTGGTGTGCTCCAACTGATTTTGGCTGTTGGCGTACTCGTAGAGGTAGTGAGGCGCTTTGTATTCGGTAGTGAGCCTGAATCGCTGGTGATGATCGCTATCGCATTCGTCGCATTAATTGCCAATACCGCCTGTCTGCTGATGGTATCCAAACATCGAGAGGGTGGGGCTCACATGAAGGCTAGCTGGATATTTTCGGCTAACGACGTGGTGATCAACATAGGGGTTATCACTGCCGGGGTTCTGGTCGCGTGGACCGGATCGAATTATCCGGATCTGATTATCGGCACCATCGCGGGAGTCATTGTGCTTAACGGCGCCAGGCGCATACTGGCGCTCAAGGGCTAAAACAATGTCGATTAGACAGAACAATGCCTGATGGCGAGCCAATTTCGGTGCCCCGCTCTTTAACAGCGTGCGCATAGAACACTTGCACTGCATTTAGGGCTCTTGCGGATGGCGAAGACTGGCAGCATTACTTAATTGCCGGAATCGCGATAGTGCGCAAGAAGAAGATGCCGACTGCGAAGGGCTCTCTGTTTTGCAAGAAGCCCATCGGCTGCGGACTGCCTAACTCCGCAGGAAAACTTAACTGCGGGGGTCGATCCATCAACCATCTGAGCGTGGTATCTGGTTGATGGATGAATGTGTTGCATCTTTCTAAAACGGGACAAACCATGATGCGCATTGTTTGTTGATCGGAATGTCTCTTACGGCGAAGGTATCGGCTCATAGCCACCGAGAGCCGAATCATGCCAGCAACCCAACTTCTACGGCGTCTGGCCGGCAACAGCCTGCTGATCGCCACTATGTTAAGCGGCGGTTGCGCCACCACCGCCGTACCGCCCGCCGACACCCCTGTCGAGAAGGCCGATGCCGCACCGCAGGTGCCCGAACTGATTCCGGTGGTGCGCTACGGTCGCTACACGCTCGTCGAACTCTCCCCCACAGCAGCCCAGCGCGACCTGCTGCTGCAGATCATTGACGTGGCAATACCGGCGGATGCGCGGGCAACGGTGGGCGATGGTCTGCGCCATGCGCTCCGGCGCAGCGGCTACCAGCTTTGCGAGAACGCCCATGCGGTGATCGAGCTGTATTTGCTGCCGCTGCCGGCGGCGCACCTGCATCTGGGGCCGATGACGCTGCACGATGCGCTGCTCACCCTCGCCGGGCCGGCCTGGGATGTACAAGTCGACGACCGGGCGCGCCAGATCTGCTTCGTACCTGCCGGCGAGCCCTCCGCAGATCCTAAGACCGCTACGCCAGTGGCCGCGCCGGTGCAGACATTGCAAGCCCGCCCCGAAGCGGCGACCCCGGCAGCTTTGCAAAATACCCGCCAGCGCCTCGAAGCCGACATCGCCCGTCTCGAACAGTCACTGGCCAGTTATGCCACCGAGGAAGCTCTGCAGACACTGCATACCGACATCGAGGAGCTCAAGGCGCAGCGCCAGGCCGCTGTGCGGACGCCCACAGCACCGCGCCCCGCCAGGGCGACGACGGCAGCACCGGCACAGGTGCCGCTTCCCTTTCGCTTGATCAATGCGGAACTGCGTGCCGGGCAGCGAGCCGTCGCCATCGCCCCCGCCACCGACCCGCTCTCGGCCGGGCAAATCCAGGTGCTGCTTCCCGGCGAGCATGCCGGGCGCTGGCAGTTGCAGACCATTGACGGCAACACCGCCGTGTTCCAGACCGGCGACCAGACGCGCCAGCTGGCGATTCCTTGATCGGGAGGCGCCATGCAACGTCGTGCACTTTCCATGCTGTTCCTGCTGATCGCGCTGAACGCACCGGCCTTCGCGCAGCAGCCCACCATCCAGAGCACACCCGCGCAGTCTTCCCTTGTCACGCCGAGCCAGATCGATCAGACACGAGATGAACGCCTGGCGCGGGACTGGGGTCTGCGTGGCAACGAATGGGGACGCTACCGCGAACTGATGGAGGGGCCGCTGGGCATCCATTCTCCCAACCTCGACCCGCTGACTGCACTCGGTATCGAAGCCCGCTCCGACGAGGAGCGGCGGCGCTATGCCGAGCTGCAGGTGCAGGTCGAAGCGCGCCGCGTGGAAAAGTTGCTGGCGTATCAACGGGCCTATGACGAAGCCTGGCAACGCGTGCATCCCGACGCCCAGCGGGTGAATCTGCCCGATGCGCTGCCGAGCGGCAGCGCGATGACCGCCAGCGGTCGTACCGCCGTGTTCGTCCGAGAAGGCTGCGCGCCATGTGCCCAGGTCGTGCAGCATCTGCAGACGGCGAGCGCCGAGTTCGACCTGTACGTGGTCGGCAGCCGCCAGGAGGACACACGCATCCGCGAGTGGGCTCAGCGCGCGCAGATCGATCCGGCGCGCGTGCGCAGCGGCTCGATCACGCTCAACCATGACGGTGGCCGCTGGCTGGCGCTGGGTCTGCCCGGCGAACTGCCCGCAGTAGTGCGTCAGGTGAACGGCCAATGGCAGCGCCAGCCCTGATGCCGACGGGGCCGCTACGCGTGCTGCTCGCCGCTGCGCTGGCGACCGGTCCGGCCCAGGCCCAGGAGATTCCACCGCCCGCCTACCAGCTGGCGGCCCAGCGCGCCGGCATTCCTTCGGCAATGCTCTATGCCGTGGCGCTGCAGGAAAGCGGCGTGCGCCGGGACCATCGTATCGTGCCGTGGCCCTGGTCACTCAATGTCGCCGGTCGGTCGCGCCGCTACGCCACGCGCGCGCAGGCTTGTGCGGGCATACATCAGGCGCTGAACGAGTTACCCGCCACGCGCATCGACGTGGGCCTCGGCCAGATCAACCTCGGCTACCAAAAGCACCGTTACCGCCAACCCTGCGATCTGCTCGACCCTTACGACAACCTGCGCATCGCCGCCGACATCTTGAAGGAGCAGCACACCCCTGGTGAAAACTGGTTGATGGCGGTCGGGCGCTACCACCGGCCGGCTGGGGGCGCACTCGCTGCGCGCTACCGGCGCAGCGTTTCACAACACCTCCGGCGCGTGCTTGGCCCGCAACAAATCGCCGCACACGCACCCCATCAGGAGAACAGCCGATGACCTCATCCATCCGGGCCGCGCACGGCCTTCTTATCGTAATGCTCGCCACCGGGCCGATAAGCGCGGTGCGCGCTACACCGCCCCTGATCGTGGTGGAAGACCGCGGCGGCGCTTCCGCGCTGCCGTACTATGAAGCGCTCGACCTGCAGCCGCGCGCCACGGGATCGACGCACCCTTCCATCATTGTCCCCGAGGCGCCGGCCGCCGCCGTCGATGAGATGGCCATGCTGCCGGTGCGCAGCGCCAGACTTACGCCGGGAACGGTTGTCCGCCGCGTCATCGAGGCTCCCGGACTGCAACCATTCTTCTTGGTCGGTGACGACACGGCCTCGCACGCCTGGTTGCGCCAGCACGCCGACACGCTGCGCGAACGCAACGCCTGGGGTCTGGTGGTCAATGTCGAGACGGCGCAAGCCCTGGTGGAACTGCGCGCGCTCGCGCCCGGCCTGAACCTGTCGCCGATGTCCGCCGACGACCTGGCTGAACGCCTGGGCCTGCGGCATTACCCGGTGCTGGTCACGGCCACCGGCATCGAGCAATGACATCATGTCGCAGACGCAGCCCGTCGAAGTTCTGCTGCGCCCCGCGGTGGAGCTGTACACCGTGGCGATCTGCGCCGGCGCCGCGTTTCTGTGCTTGGTGGCACCGTGGTCGCTCGCGCTGAGTCCGGCCATGGGCATCGGCAGTGCGCTGGTGTTCGTCGCCTATGGCGCGCTGCGCTGGCGTGACGCGCAGGTGATCCTGCGCTATCGCCGCAACATCCGTCGGCTACCGCATTACGTCATGACGAGCCGGAATGTGCCGGTGAGCCAGCAGCGGCTGTTCATCGGCAAGGGATTCCGTTGGGAACAGAAGCACACCCATCGGCTCATGCAAACGTACCGGCCTGAGTTCCGCCGCTACGTCGAGCCGTCTCCCGCTTATCAGTTGGCCCGACACCTTGAGGCGCGCCTGGAGTTCGCACCTTTCCCGTTGTCGCAGTTGCCTCGGCTTACGCATTGGGACGTACCGTTCAATCCGGTCAGGCCTTTGCCACCGGTCGGCGGCCTGCCGCGTCTGCACGGGATCGAGCCGGACGAGGTGGACGTCGGCCTGCCGCTGGAAGAGCGTGTGGGTCATTCGCTGGTGCTCGGCACCACCCGAGTGGGCAAGACCCGGCTCGCGGAGCTGTTCATCACGCAGGACATCCGCCGCAGGAACATCCAGGGCGAGCATGAAGTTGTGATCGTGTTCGATCCCAAGGGCGATGCGGATCTTCTGAAACGCATGTTCATCGAGGCCCGGCGCGCCGGCCGCGAAAACGAGTTTTATGTGTTTCATCTTGGCTGGCCAGAGATTTCGGCACGCTACAACGCCGTGGGGCGCTTCGGGCGCATCTCGGAAGTAGCCACCCGCGTTGCCGGCCAGCTTTCCGGCGAGGGCAATTCAGCAGCCTTCAGGGAATTTGCCTGGCGGTTCGTGAACATCGTTGCCCGGGCGTTGATCGAGCTGGGACAGCGTCCGAACTACCTGCTGATCCAGCGTCATGTCATTAACATCGATGCGCTGTTCATCGAATACGCCGCGCATTTCTTCGCCCGCACCGAACCGAAGGCATGGGAAGTCATCGTCCAGATCGAGGCCAAGCTCAACGAACGAAATATTCCGAGGAACATGATCGGGCGCGAGAAGCGCGTGGTGGCGCTCGAACAGTATCTGAGCCAGGAGCGCAACTACGATCCGGTACTGGACGGTCTTCGCAGCGCGGTCCGGTACGACAAGACCTATTTCGACAAGATCGTCGCGAGCCTATTGCCGTTGTTGGAGAAGCTCACCAGCGGCAAGATCGCCCAACTGCTCGCCCCGAATTACTCCGACCTGGAAGACCCCAGGCCCATCTTCGACTGGATGCAAGTTGTCAGGAAACGGGCCGTCGTCTATATCGGCTTGGACGCGCTATCCGACGCCGAGGTAGCCGCCGCCGTCGGCAATTCGATGTTCAGCGATATGGTGTCGGTGGCTGGCCATATCTACAAGTTCGGTATCGACGACGGCCTTCCAGGAGGTAACCCGAACGTCAAGGTGCCGATCAACGTCCATGCCGACGAGTTCAACGAGCTCATGGGCGATGAATTCGTGCCGATGATCAATAAGGGAGGTGGCGCGGGATTACAAATTACCGCCTACACCCAGACGCTGAGCGACATCGAGGCGCGCATCGGAAACCGCGCTAAGGCCGGTCAGGTGGTTGGGAATTTCAACAACCTCTTCATGCTGCGTGTGCGGGAGACGGTCACAGCGGAACTGCTGACCCGCCAGCTTCCCAAGGTGGAGGTCTATACAACTACCATCGTCAGTGGTGCGACAGACAGCTCGGACATCCGCGGCTCGACGGATTTCACCAGCAACACGCAAGATCGCATCAGCATGTCGAGCGTGCCGATGATCGAGCCATCGCATATCGTGCAGCTTCCGAAAGGCCAGTGCTTCGCGCTGCTGCAAGGCGGCAGCCTCTGGAAAATCCGCATGCCGCTGCCAGCCTCCGACCCCGACGAAGCCATGCCCGAGGATCTGCAGCAGTTGGCGACCTATATGCGCCAGAGTTATACCGAGGCCGGCCGGTGGTGGGAAAACCTCGGCTCCCCAGCGTTGCAGGAGCGAGAGCTACCGGACGAACTGCTAAATGATGAACCGGCAGATCACGCCGACCAAGATAGCGCGCCATGAGCGACCCGGCCTCGACCGCAAAGCGGCAACAACAGCACCGACAAGGTCTGCTCGCCAGTGCGATTTCCTCACCGCTGCGCTTGTTCGGGGTGTTGATCGTTTCGCTCATACTGTCGATCCTGATCGAGTGCGTGGGCATGCACCTGTTCTGGAAGGATCAGGGCTGGCGCCACGCGCAATCCATGCTGCAGTACGAGTTGGGTCATCTGTCGAGTCACTTCACGCGCAGTGCCATCGTGAAGGAGCCAGGGCGTACTGCGCACCGCCTGGTGGAGACGGGTTACGAGTGGGTGTTCGTCAAGACCGGGCTGTTCGACAAGATGACCGAAACCGCTGAGCACGCCCGCGCGCCGGGCATGGAGCAGACACGCGACTTCCGCTACTTCATCAGCCAAGCGTACGTCTGGGTCGAACGTTATCTGATTGCTGCCGCTTTCACCACATTGACCTTTATGGTGCGGCTGCTAGTCCTGGTACTGACACTCCCGCTGGTACTCACAGCGGTGTTCGTCGGTCTGATCGATGGCCTGGTGCGCCGCGACGTGCGCAAGTTCGGCGCAGGCCGGGAATCGGGCTTCGTCTACCATCGTGCGAAAGCCTCGCTACTGCCATTGGCAATACTGCCCTGGGTGATCTACCTAGCGATGCCGGTCTCGGTGCATCCGCTGCTGATCCTGCTGCCCAGCGCAGCGCTGCTGGGCTTGGCGGTGGCGCTGACCGCGAGCAGCTTCAAGAAGTACCTGTAAGGAGTGACAGGGCAGTACGCGCTGAGATTTGGCGCTCAGTCCTGGAGCCAGTCGAACACCCGTGTCCCCGCCGCCGCGACTTGCGGAACCCACCTATCCATACCGCGCGGCCACCTCGGAACACCGGCCTACATGCACCATTTGTGCGGCGCGTTGCAGCATCCCGGCGTCATCCGCCTATCAATCCGGTCGGCCTACCGTGCCCATTGTTTGCGGCCTTGACGTGTCTGACTCGCCACGATCGAGCCATTGCTGATCGAACCGAGGAATGGCGCGATGGTGTTTTCGTTTCCACGCCACGCCGCATATCGCGGCGTGGCCGTCCTGCTGATGATGGCTCTGACGGCGAGCCTGCCGCTGGCGGCCCATGCCAGTACACCGGCGCAACGCCAGGAACTGGCCGCGGCCCTGCGCCAGCTCGATGCGCTGGAACGCTTCGTCGCACAGAGCGCGGCGCACACCTCGATCGCAGCGGGCGAGCGCTACCACTTCGACTATCCGAGACTGCTCGATGACCTCGCGCGCGTGCGCGCCGGCATCCAGTTCCACCTCGCGCCATCCCGCGCCCAGCCACGCGACCCCGCCATACTAGGTGGCGATTACCGCAACGAGTCCGCGCCCGACGCGCCTTCGGCACCGGAGGCCCAGCCATGACCTCCGCGCAGATCAGCGCATTCCAAGCCAACAGCAGCATCGCGCCCGCCGCGATGGCGACGGTGATCGTCGGCCTCGTGTTCGCGGTGCTGCTGCTGTGGGGGGCCTGGGCTATTCGCACCGCCTACGTCGGCTGGGCGGAAAACCAGCTCAATCAGCGTCAGTTCCTCGGCGTCGTCGTGCGTTTTCTCGCGATGTACCTGGTGCTGACTTTTTTCCTCCTCTCGTAACCAGAAGGGTCAGACCATGAAAACCGCTCGTTTCCCCCGCATCCGCCTCGCCCAGCGCGCCGCGCTGGCTCTGAGCCTCGCCACGCTGCCCACGCTGTCCTTTGCCCAAGGCCTGCCGCAACTGGAGAACCCCTCGCGCGGGACCGGCGGCGGGATCATGGAGACCATCAGGAATTATGGCTATGACATCGTGCTCCTGGTCGCGCTGCTGGTCGTGGCCTCGATGTTCATCGGCGTCTGCTACCACGCCTATGGGACCTATGCGGAGATTCACACGGGCAGGAAGACCTGGGGCCAGTTCGGACTCACGGTAGCCATCGGCGCGGTGTTGTTGGTCATCGGTATCTGGCTGCTCACCGAGGCGACGGGAATTCTTTGAGGCCGCTTTCATGTCCGAACATCAGCACATCCGTGCGGACGGAACCGTGGCGTTCCTTCCGCACCGGCTCAATCGCCACCCCGTGGTGGTGCGCGGCCTGACGGCGAACGAGCTGTGGTTCTGCTGCGGCCTGTCCGGCGCAGCCGGGCTGCTGGTCGGCGCGCCCCTGTCCTGGCTGTTCTCGACCATCGCTATAGCGCCCACCTTCATCGTGCTGGGTGTCGCCTTCGGCATATTCGTCGGCGGGGGCATCCTCCGCCGTCAGAAGCGCGGCAAACCCGACACCTGGTTGTACCGCCAACTGCAATGGCGTATCGCGACCCGCTATCCGTTGATGGCCGGCTGGGTCGGCGGGCACGCGCTGATCACGCGTTCGGGCCGCTGGTCGAACCGGAGGGTAGCGCGATGAGCCGCTTCCGGAACGAAGTCGCGCATCTGCAGGCGCACATCAAGACCCTGCGCCTGGGCGCTGCTGCGCTGCTGCTGATCGCGCTGGTGATGGGCGGCGGCTGGTGGAGCGCCCCTCGCGACCTGACCATTCATGTTCCGCCCGATCTACGCTCGGGCAGCACCCGGCCCTGGTGGGACGTGCCGCCGGAAAGCGTTTATTCATTCACTTTCTATGTGTGGCAGCAACTGCACCGCTGGCCCACGAATGGCGAAGAAGACTACGCGCGCAACCTGCATGCGCTATCGCCGTACTTCACCCCCGCCTGCCGCGCCTTTCTACAGGCTGACTATGACTATCGCCGTTCTATGGGAGAGCTGCGTCAGCGGGTGCGTGGCGTATATGAGATCCCCGGGCGCGGCTACGGCGACAACCCGACCGCGCGCGTGCGCACGGTCTCCCATCGCAACTGGGTGGTGACGCTCGATCTCAGCGCGGACGAGTACCACGGACCGGAACAAGTCAAACGCGCCTTGGTGCGCTACCCGATCAAAGTCGTGCGCTCGGATGTCGATCCGGCGCACAACCCCTTCGGCTTGGTCCTCGACTGCTATGACGGTGCGCCGCAGCGCATCGCCACGCCGACCGCGGAGCCACCCACCCGCAGCGGCCTGGGCCAGCAAGGAGACTCCCCATGAAGACCCGCCTTCTCGTCTGGCTGGGCATGCTGGCCTGCGCGCTCGGGTCCATGGCCCATGCCGTGGAAATCCTGCGCTGGGAGCGCCTGCCTCTGGCCGTGCCGCTGCAGGTCGGAGAAGAACGCATCGTGTTCGTGGATCGCAATGTGCGCGTCGGAGTGCCGGCCAGCGTGGGCGACCGGCTGCGCGTGCAGAGTGCCGGCGGCGTGGTCTATCTGCGCGCCAGCGAACCGATCGAGCCCACGCGATTGCAATTGCAGGATGCCGACAGCGGCGCGCTAATCCTGCTGGACATCGCCGCCGAGCCGACCCGGGACGGCGAACCACCGCTGGAACCGGTCCGCATCGTCGAAGGCAACACCACGCCGCAGCGCTACGGCCAGGCGCAGGAATCCGGCGCTGATGCACCATCCCCAGATCAAGCCCGTCCGCCCCGGCGCGAGACCCCGGTGGCGGTGGTTCTGACCCGCTATGCGGCCCAGAGCCTGTACGCGCCGCTGCGCACCGTGGAGCCCGTGCCCGGTGTCATGCGCGTGAATCTGCGCCGCGACCTGCCGCTCGATACCTTGCTGCCGACCCTGCCTGTACGCGCCGAGGCGCTGGCGGCATGGCGGCTGGAGGATCAGTGGGTGACCGCAGTCCGGCTGACCCATACCGGCAGCGGCTGGATCGATCTCGATCCGCGCGCGCTGCAAGGAGACTTCCTCACCGCCACCTTCCAGCATCCGACGCTCGGTCCGCGCGGCACGCCGGAGGACACCACGATGCTGTATCTGGTCACGCGCGGTCGCGGCCTGCCGCAGTCGCTGCTGCCGGCCATCCACCGCTTCGACCCGGCCGCACTGTTGCCCCAGGTCGCTCCTGGTCACGACCTCAAGGAGTCCGGCGATGCGCAGTAACGGCTTGCTCAAATGGCTGGTGCTTCCGGTCGCCTTGCTGGTGCTGTTCTTCGGCATCCGGCTGTTCTCCGGCGGCGGCGATCAGGAGCACACCACAGTCGCCGTCGACCCGCAGCTCACCGCCGAGGAAATGCAGGCGCTCGGCATCGAGGGCGATACACCCCGCGATACGGTCGCCACCCTGGTGGCGCAGGTGCGGCAGTTGCGCACCGAATTGCAGACGGCGACGGCCGACAACCGCACCCAGCGCGAGGAAAACCAACGCCTGCGCCAGCGCGAAAGTGCGATCGACCAACGTATCGACACGGCACTGGAAGCCGAACGCACCGCCTTGCGCCGCGATCAGGATCGGCTGGCCGGCGAGCGCCGGCAGACCGAAGGCCTGTTGCAGGATCTGCAGCGTCGGCTGGAAAACATCGGTAGCGGCAGTCATGCCGAGCTGCCGGTCGGGCTGGGTTTGCGTGAAGGTGACGGCGACGGTTTCGCAGGCGAAGGCAGCATACGCTGGGTGGAGCCGGATGACGCCAGGCAAACCGACGGACGCAGCGGCGCGGGTACAAGCCTGAGCTTCCCGACCAGCTTCGGACCGGCACAGAAAACGCTGGAGGCTACCGTTGGACACGTCGCCGATGCCGGTGCCAGGGCTGCTGGTGTCAAGACGGCCCAGGCGGTCTACACCGTACCGACGAACTCCACCTTGATGGGTTCTGTCGCGATGACCGCGCTGATCGGTCGCGTCCCGATCGATGGCACCGTCAATGACCCGTTCCCATTCAAAGTCCTCGTCGGGCCAGACAATTTGACCGCGAACGGCATCGACATCCCGGATGTCGCTGGCGCGGTGTTCAGTGGCACTGCCAGCGGCGACTGGACCTTGTCCTGCGTCAGGGGACAGGTACGTTCGATCACGTTCGTCTTTCATGACGGCACTGTGCGCACGATTCCCGAAGACAGCGAGCGCAGCAGCCAGCAGAACAATCAGCAGGATGGCCTCGGCTGGATCAGTGATCCGTACGGGATCCCTTGCGTCAGCGGCGAACGTCGCAGCAATGCCCAGCAGTATCTCGGCACGCAAGCGTTGATCACAGCGGCCGGCGCGGGCGCCGCCTCGCTGATCGACTCCGACAGCGGCCAAATGTCCTATGTCGGTGCCGACGGCTCGATCGGCACGGTCGGCATCAGCACCAACGAGGCGGTCGGACGCATCCTCGCCGGCGGTGTGCAAGACATGTCGCAGTGGGTGAACCGGCTCTACGGCCAGGCCTTCGCGGCGGTCTATGTCCAGCCGGGCGCTCAGGTCGCCGTTCACCTCGAAAAACCCCTTGAGATTGACTACGACCCCGAAGGCCGCCGCGTCGACCATCGCGCAGGAGGAAGCCATGCACTGGAACTGGATTAAACCGCTGCTGCTGGCAACAGCCGTGGCGGCGCTGGCGGGCTGTGCCACCAGTAAGGAACAATTGATGCTGCACGGCGACCGCACGATGCATGACATCTGGCACCAGGCGGCCGGCGGCAGTGGCCAGGTGGCTCGCCGCCAACTGCTGGACGCACGCCAGCGCCTGCGACGGCCGCTGACGAATGCGAATATGCAGGCCGCTCCCGCCGAGCAGATGCGCTACACGCGCACAGCGGCGAACGAGATTTACCACCAGTTCCCACGGCTCCCGAATCCGGATCTGATCCTGTATGTGTTCCCGCATCTCGCCGGCACCGATCCCGTACCGGTGCCGGGCTATAGCACGGTGTTCCCACTGCACCAGCGCGTGCAGTATGCAATGCCAGGTGAACGCACGGAGGGTTACTGATGGCCTGGCCGTTGCCCTGGCGCCGGCGCGCACCTGCCGATGCGGCGCCGATCGAAGACCGGCAGGATGGCTGGACGCGCCATGTGCGCGCGCTGCGCGAGGCCGGTATTCCTGAACCCGGCGAGGCGGTCGCGCACGGCCGCCCGGCCACGGTGGCTGATGAGCAGGCGCTGTACGACGCGGCACCGTCGTTCGTGTCGCTGCTGCCGTGGGTCGAGTACCTGCCGGATTCGCAGTGCATGCTGCTTGAGGACGGCGTCTCGGTTGCCGTCTTTTTCGAGCTGACGCCGCTGGGCACCGAAGGTCGCGAGGCCGCCTGGCTGGCACAGGCACGCGATGCGTTGGAAAACGCCTTGCAGGACAGCTTCGACGAGCTCGACGCGAATCCATGGGTGCTCCAGCTCTACGCCCAGGACGAGGCCAACTTTGACCAGTACCTGGACACGCTGCGCGGCTACGTTCAGCCGCGTGCCGAGGGCAGCCGCTTCACGGAGTTCTACCTGACCTCGTTCGCCCACCATCTGCGCGCCGTGGCCAAATCCGGCGGGCTGTTCGAGGACACGGCTGTCACACGCCTGCCGTGGCGCGGTCAGAGCCGGCGCGTGCGGATGGTGGTCTATCGCCGCGCGGCGGGCCAGACCGGCCGCCGCGGCCAGACACCCGAGCAGGCGCTGAACGTCGTGTGCGACCGCCTGATTGGCGGCCTGTCCAACGCGGGTATCCAGGCGCGCCGGCTGGATGCGCCGCAGATCCATGACTGGCTGCTGCGTTGGTTCAATCCCTGGCCCACCATGCTCGGGCCGACGGCGCAGGATCGCGAACGCTTCTACCGGCTGGCGGCCTATCCGGAGGCGCCGGAACCCGACGAGATCGAACCCGCCAGCGGCAAGGATTTCTCGCAGAGGTTGTTCTTCGGCCAGCCGCGCTCCGACGCCGAGCTGGGGTTGTGGTACTTCGATGGTCTGCCGCACCGGGTCATGGTCGCCGACCGCCTGCGCATGCCGCCGGCTACCGGCCATCTCACCGGCGAAACGCGCAAGGGCGACGCGATCAACACGCTGTTCGACCAGTTGCCCGAAGGCACCGCGATGTGCCTGACGCTGGTCGCGACGCCACAGGACGTGCTCGAAGCGCACCTCAATCAACTGGCGAAGAAAGCCGTCGGCGAAACTCTGGCATCGGAACAGGCGCTTCAGGACGTGCAGGAGGCGCGTTCGCTGATCGGCAGCGCCCACAAGCTGTATCGCGGCTCGCTGGCGTTCTACCTCTCCGGTGACGACGAAGACGAACTGGACCGTCGCGGCCTGCAGCTCGCCAACGTGATGCTCAATGCCGGACTGCAGCCGGTTCGCGAAGAGGATGAAGTCGCGCCGCTCAACAGCTATCTGCGCTGGCTCCCTTGCGTCTACAACCCCAGCGCGGACCGCAAGCAGTGGTACACGCAACTGATGTTTGCCCAGCATGCCGCCAATCTGTCGCCGGCATGGGGACGCAGCCAGGGTACGGGCAGGCCCGGCATCACGCTGTTCAATCGCGGTGGCGGCGTATTGACGTTTGATCCGTTCAGCAGATTGGATCGGCAAATGAATGCCCATTTGTTTTTGTTTGGGCCAACGGGTTCGGGCAAGTCGGCCACGCTTAACAACATCCTCAACCAGGTCGCCGCGATCTACCGCCCGCGCATGTTCATCGTGGAGGCCGGTAATTCCTTTGGCTTGCTGGCTGATTTCGCCGCACGGCTGGGCCTGTCGGTGAACCGGGTCAAGCTCGCGCCCGGTTCGGGCGTGAGCCTCGCACCGTTCGCCGATGCCCGCCGGTTGATTGAATCCCCCAGTGATGTGCAGACGCTGGACGCCGATGCGCTGGATGAGGAACAGCCTGTCGACCCGGCCGCCGTCGATACGGACGAGCAGCGCGATGTGCTCGGCGAGCTTGAGATCACCGCACGCTTGATGATCACGGGCGGCGAAGATAAAGAGGAATCCCGCATGACGCGGGCCGACCGCTCCTTGATCCGCCAGTGCATCCTGGACGCCGCCCGCCACTGCGTCGCGCAAGACCGGGATGTGCTTACGCGCGACGTGCGCGACGCCCTACGCGAGCGCGGCCGCGATTCGATTCTGCCCGAAACCCGTCGCACGCGGTTATTGGAGATGGCTGACGCTATGGACATCTTCACGCAAGGCTCAGACGGCGAAATGTTCGACCGCCCCGGCACGCCCTGGCCAGAAGCCGACATCACGGTCGTCGATCTCGCCACCTATGCCAGGGAGGGCTACAACGCCCAGCTCTCGATCGCCTACATCTCCCTGATCAATACCGTCAACAACATTGCGGAACGCGACCAGTTTCTCGGTCGGCCGATCCTCAACGTGACCGATGAAGGCCACATCATCACACGCAATCCCTTGCTGTCTCCGTACGTGGTGAAGATCACCAAGATGTGGAGAAAATTGGGCGCCTGGTATTGGTTGGCAACGCAGAACATCGACGACCTGCCCAGGGCGGCAGAGCCGATGCTCAATATGATCGAGTGGTGGTTGTGCCTGTCAATGCCGCCTGATGAAGTTGAAAAAATCGCACGGTTCCGCGAGCTATCACCTGCGCAGAAGGCACTGATGCTCTCGGCCAGGAAGGAATCCGGGAAGTTCAGCGAGGGCGTCATTCTCTCCAAGAGCATGGAGGTGCTGTTCAGGGCAGTACCACCGAGCTTGTATCTCGCACTGGCCCAGACCGAACCCGAAGAGAAAGCCGAACGATACCGGCTCATGCAACAGTTCGGCATCAACGAGCTGGAAGCCACGCTCAAGGTATCCGAGAACATCGACCGCGCGCGCGGCATCGAGCCGTTGCCATACGCCGATCTGCTCTCCTGACGGCCGGAGCACGCCATGCCTCTCCATCGCTCAACGAACCCGCCACCGGCTATACGTCGTCGGCGTTGTCTGCGCCTGTTGCTATGTGCCGTCGGCCTGCTTGCGGTGCTGCTGTTCGCGCTGCTCGCCGTGGTGCTGCGCGAAAGTCCCGGCACCGCACCGGCCCCGACCACTCAGCACCACCCGGATGGTCCGCCGTGGCGCCACGGCCAGGCCGACGCCCGTTTCGTGCTGACGTTGTTTGCAGACCTGGAATGCCCGTTCTGCAAGGCCTACTACCCGAGCCTGAAGAGCTGGATCGACCAGCATGCCGACGTCAGTCTGCAATGGCATCATCTGCCGCTGGCGATACACGAGCCGGCCGCCTCGGAACTGGCACGTGTGGCCGAGTGTGCGGGCGAGACCGGCGGGCACGGGGCCTTCTTCGATGCCGTCGGCTGGCTGTACCAGCACACGCGCGGCGGCGGCCAGGGGCTGCCCGGGGGGCTTCGCTACCCAGGGCTGACACCGGTGCTCCAGCGCTGCCTGGATAGCGAGCGTCCCCAGATCATCGTGCGCGACCAGGCCGAGCAAGGCGCGCACGGCAGCATCACCGCCACTCCCAGCCTGCGCCTGGAGGACCGCCAGACCGAGCGATCGCTGCTCCTGCAAGGGCCGGTCGAAGGCGATGCGCTGCTGTCCGCCATGGATCTTCTGATGGGTGACGTGCCGGATGCCGCTCCGGCTCGCGCCGCAGGTTTGTCCGCCATCGACGATGGTGACATGCCCAGGTAGCCGGGGTCTTCAAGGCTACGGCGCAGCGCTGCTGCGCTGACCTTCGTTCGCAACGCATCCCGAGGCGAACGGCCAGCGTTCCCACGCTGGTGGATGTGTGTTCTTCCTTCCGTCATTCCCCTGGAGGTTCTGCCTCCATGGGGTACCTCCGCTCATCCATTGGAGGTTTCCATGACTGCTGTACTTTTCCCCGACTCCTGTATCGAGTTGAACCACGATCCCGTCGCCGTCGACGAGCACGAAGACCGGATCATTCAACAGGCCATCGCGCTGCTGGAGCAACGCATCTTCAGAGCAGGCAATGCCTTGGAGAAGCCGAGCGACGCATGCGACTTTTTACGCCTGATGCTCGTCGGCGAACCCAATGAAATCTTCGCCGCGCTATTCCTCGACGCGCGCCACCAAGTGCTGGCCTACGAGCCGCTGTTCCGCGGCACGATCAACCAGAGCATGGTTTATCCCCGGGTGGTCGTCCAGCGTGCGCTGGCAGCCAATGCCGCCGCCGTCATCTTCGCTCACCAGCACCCTTCAGGGAACTCGAAGCCCAGTGCCGCCGATCGCATGATCACCCGCCGGCTCAGGGATGCGTTGGACCTGATCGACATCCGTGTGCTGGATCATTTCATCATCGGCCAGGGCGAACCGTACTCCTTTGCCGAGAGCGGCTTGCTGTAGCAGCATCTGATCGTGTCTGCCAAGCCCCATCCCAACGCATGGACCTGCTCCCAGGTCTATGCGTCTTTTTTTGAAAGATCTTAAATCTCCACGGGACAGCTATCCAATCCACAACAAAACAGGGATTGCCACAGTGCGCATTGTTCGTGGTGTGCATTTACACCATGGGTTCGACTACCAAGGTAACTCACCTCGAGACGCGAAGCCCATGCACGCCTTTCTTGCAGAACTCGGCCGAACGCTGGCCCTTCCGGCACTGCTGCTCACCAGCAATGTGACCGCAGCAGAGATTTGGATCGTGACGGACGCCCGCTACCCGGTGGTCGATGCCCAGGCGGCGGATCGTATCATTCGCCTCGACGCGGCACACGCAATCGAGGCGGAATTGTCGGCTCGGCTGCCGGACGATCCACAACGAGCGGCAGCGCTCGTCAAACGACGACTGAGCGATGGTGGACCCGCGCGGCAACAGCGTCTGCGTGAGGCTTACCAGGGCGTGACCGATGCCTGGAGCCTCGGCATCACCAGCATTCCGGCGGTGGTCGTCGATCAACGCTACGTCGTGTATGGGGAAAGCGACCTCGACCAGGCGCTAGCCCGCATCGAGCGACACCGAGAGGGACAACCATGATTTCCCGTCGCCTGCGGCTCGGCGCCGCTGTCGCGTTGCTGTGCAGCGCCATGTCGAGCTTCGCCCTCAACACTGCCACCATCATCTCCTCGACCTTGTCGCCGGACTGCCTCGAATACCGTGTCACTGGCATTTGCTACTGGCTGTACTGCACCTTAACGGGCTGCACCGTGCGTACGTCGATCAAAGTACGCCATTACGTTCCAGACGCGGTGGTATCGAGCTACAGCAACACTGGTGAGAACCCCTGGATCGAGGTTCGGGCAATGAGCCAACCCAATGCCACGGCGCAGGCCGGTGGTGACGGAACTACCAACGAGGATCACGAAAACAATCTTGCGAAATTCAAGAACGCTGACGTCATCGGCCACCCCGGTGGCGAGGTGTTCAGTCAGTTCGCTTCGGCGTCCGGCTACATCTGCGAAGGGGCAGGTACTGCCTTCATGCCGTATCTGCTCAGCACGCTCGATACTCTGGCCTGGCGCTACAACGTACCTGAATCCGTGTATCCCGAAGCATTGATTCCCGGCATGCGCGAAATCGGTACACGTACCGGACTGAATCTGTGGGGCAACGTCTACCCGCGTGGTGGTTTCCTGCATCAGACCGACGACTACAAGGCCGGAGCGGTTGTTGCCCAGCGCGCTGCTGACATCGTGAGCCGCCGCGGCCAACTGCATGTGTATCAGCCTCTGTTCGCCAACGCGCGCGACGGCTATTGGCCGGCTGGCGCGGTGATCGAAAGCGACGCCAACACGGGAAAGTGGCAGCAACTGACGCCGCGCATTTCCAACACCTGCACCGTGTTTCCTCATGCCGGATCGCTGCCCCAGGCACAACAGGGTGACTACGCCTGGGCGCTGTGGCGCCCTTACAGCTGCTGCGAAAGTCGTGGTCAGGTGTTCCTCGGCAGCGTGGATTTCAACTGAGGATTTCGCCATGAAGCAATTCAATCTGACGACACCGCATGACCACCTTGTACGCCTCTGGCGTCCCGGCGCACTGGCCTGCGCACTGGCCGTTGCCAGCGCGCAGGCTGTCGCCCAGGGCGGCGGCTTCCAGAACAGCGGCAGCGTGATTGGTGACGAAGTCATGTACTCGATCGGTGGCGGCAACGCCGTCTCGATGAGCGGCGCAGCCGGGATGCGTTCCATCGGAGTCGGTGTCGGCTGGAACAGCAACCTGGTCTGCGGCGACATGTCGATCTCGACGACGATCCAGAACCAGCTGAACGGGATCACCAACGGCTTTCAGAACATCATGAGCAACGTGATCCAGAGCGCGACCAGCGCGGTCGCGTCACTGCCGGCGCTGATCATTCAGAGAGCCGATCCCGGCTTGTATAACCTGCTGACGAACGGGGTACTGCAGGCCCGGCTCGATTTCGACCGCTCCAAGCTGACCTGCAGGGCGATGGCCGAACGCATGGCCGACATGGCAGGTGGCCAGCTGGGCTGGAATCAGATTGCCGAAGGGATGGCATTGCGCCAAGCGGTGGCGAGCACCGATGCGGTTTCGGCCATCGAGCAGGCCGAAACCAATCGCGGCAACGATGGTGTGCCGTGGGTAGGCGGGACCAACGCCGGTGGGACCGGCCAGCCGTCGATCAAGGTCGTGTCTGATGTGACACGTGCGGGCTACAACCTCGTGAACGGACGCGGCGCTACCGATACATCGGTCATCACTCCGATGAGTTGCAACAGTCTGGCCTGCCATACTTGGGCCTCACCGCAGGAAGCGGTCGAGTGGGCCACCCGCGTGCTCGGCGAACGGGAACAGCGCACCTGCGACGCCTGCATCAAAACCGAAACGGTACCGGGCGTGGGCTTGACTCCTCTCATCCAGGAAGAGTACGACACCAAGCTGCAGACATTGCAGGAGCTGATAGACGGCACACGCAACACCACCTTCGAGGACTTGCGCGAAGCCGGCAGCATCTCACTGCCGATCACTCGCGGCGTCATCGAAGCGCTACGCGATGAACCGGATCAACGCGTCCTGGCGCAACGTCTGGCCTCGGAAGTGGCGCTGGCATCGGTGCTGGAGAAAGCCTTGCTGCTGCAACGCACGTTGCTGACCGGCAAGAAGGAACCGAACGTCGCGGCTAACCAATTAGCGACCGCCGCTGTCGATCAGGAAAGCGATATGCTGGACCGGGAAATCTCAAATCTCATGATCGAACTGGAGTTGCGCCGCACGCTTGCCAACAACTCGCCCATGGCGATCATCCAGCGACATGGCGCTCGCGCCTCGGGTTCGCGGGGCATTTATGAGGGCGACCCCGTACCTGACCGCCTCGATCAGCTGCAGCGGTTCAATCCGGGAGGCTCGCAATGAGTCCGGCTTGGCTGCGTCCGCGCTGGCTGTTCACCCGGCGGATGGCGAAAGCCTTGCTGTGGACGGTACTGCTCCTTGCGGCGGCCGTGGCAGCCAACATCTCCGGCATTCACTATCTCGGCAGCGTCGTCGGCTGGGAACGCTGGCTCGCCGAGGCCTCCGGCTACTTTCTGTTGTGGCGACTGTGCCTCTACGGGGCAACGGGCTATGGCTGGATATGGATGCGCCGGCGCCTACTGGTGTGCGAGACCGGCACAGAGGCAAAGCGTCGCCTCATGCGCGCCGAAATCGCCGGCGTGGCGGGGATTGTCGCGCTTGAGGTCAGCCTGCTGATGCAGGCGACATAGCGGGAGGGCGGACATGACGCTGTTCACCACCGACTACCTTGAGTACTACCTGACCCTGCTGGGCTGGATCATCCATAACGGCATCTGGGCGGTCCTTGTTTCCAGCGGTGTGTTCGCCCTTCCCTTTGTAGCGATCATTATCCAGGAATGGCTCAAGGCGCGTGCCGAGGGTGCCGACGAAGGCAACAAGGGCGCACTGTCATCGGTGCGCATCGAGAACCGCGTCTGGGTGGCGATTGTGGTGATAATGTTCGCTGGCGTTCCCTTCATCGACATCGATCTCAACACCATCCAGTACGACCAGGCGCGTTCGGCACAGTGCCAGGTGAGCGTTCCCCGGCCGACCGAAACCGGCTGGTCACAGTCGTTCAGCACGCTCAACAACCAGAGCGCACGCGTACCGGTGTGGTGGGCATTCATGCACGCGCTGTCGCGCGCGATCGCCGGTGCCTCGGTCGCCGCCATTCCGTGCGGGACCGACCTGCGGCAGATCCGCATGGAGGTCAATGCCACGCGCATCGACGACCCGGTCCTGGCACAGGAAGTCGCCGACTTCACCCGCGACTGCTACGGCCCGGCGCGCGCTAAGCTGTTCATGAGCCGCCCGGATCTCGACGAAGCACAGATGCACGATGTCACCTGGATCGGCTCCCGGTTCTTCCTCGACAACGCCGGCTATTACGGCACTTACCGGGCCAGGACGCCGCGCGACGGCTGGGCCTACGACAGTAACCGGGATGCCGGTCTGACGCAGGTACCGAGTGGTGCCGGCTATCCGACCTGCCGCCAATGGTGGGGCGACAGTGGCAACGGCCTGCGCGCCCGCCTGCTCGAACAGGTCGATCCCAGCCTGCTCAATCGCCTGGCCAGTTGGGCCGGCTTCCTGAGCCGAGCCGAAGTTGATGACTCGGTGATCCGCGCCATTGCCTCACCGCGCCAGCAAAAGCTCAATCAGGGCAGCGTCTATACCGACTACGGCGGACAGATCGACAAATCCTTGCCCAATATCGTCAATCGCGCCACCAGTGACATCGGCATGACCGTCGGCGCGATCGTCGCCTTCCCAGCACTCGATGTGGTGCGGCAGGCGCTGCCCATGGTGCTCGCATTACTGAAAATGGCCTTGGTGATCTGTATTCCGATTGTGCTCGTGGTGGGCACCTATGATCTGAAGACCGTTATCACCATCAGCACAGTTCAGTTCGGGTTGTTCTTCGTGGATTTTTGGTTCCAATTAGCCCGTTGGATCGACAGCACGGTTCTCGACGCGCTCTACGGATGGGGATGGGGATGGAACAGGCCACACAGCAATTTCGACCCATTGGTCGGGTTGAATAACGCCTTCGGCGATATGCTGCTGATGCTTGTCATGGGCACTATGTTTCTGGTGTTGCCGACGTTCTGGGTCGCCGCTTTGGGGTGGGCCGGTGTGAAAGCCGGTATGGTCGCGCAGAATCTTGCGACGGGTTCCAAGGATGCGAAAGACAGCACCGCATCAGGCGTCAACAGGGCGACGCGCTGAGCCGGCGCTGCGAGTATTCTGACGGGCTTAATCGCCGTATGGGTTGTTGGGGTCGTGTGGGTCGAGGCGATGCCCATCCGATGAGTACAAACCGAATCCTGCCTCGCCATGGCGCAGCTCGTCGCATGGTGACGAAATGTCCTCACCGCTCTTGCCGAAGCCGCGAGCTACGAACAACAGGCACACCAGCAGTAGTGCAAACCAGAATGCCGTATAGAGCAGCACCCCCAGCACAGCGAGTTTGACGATCCACACCAGCGCGGTCGCGATACCGGTTGGCGCGCCGAACGACGCCAGCCACACGACCACCCGCCGCTCGCGACGCCGGTAGCCCTGCCAGCCGCGACCGAGCCAGCGGCCGAAGCGTTCTGCGGTACTGCTACGGGTTGTCCTGTTCATGATCGTCACCTGTTTGTCTGCGTTACATGGTTACTCCAATGTAAGCCGGTGGCCACCCACCCTGCGGCTAGCAATACGGCATGCCTGCTGCGCGATTTCGATCCACGCAGACGCTCATGATTAGATTTATACACCAAATTCAATCAAGGGACTAATTTTGGAGCGATATCCTGTTGGCTGCCTGGCGGATGATTAGATTCTTCTATATATTTACAACTATGAGTGGAAATACCAGACATCAAGTAATCAAGCGACTACAGGCGGAACTCCCCCGTGGAGCCCCGTTCGATCTCGCCATGCTCGAATCCTTCGGTGTGTCGCCCCAACTGGCCGCCCGCTACGTGGAGAGCGGCTGGCTGGTGCGCCTGGCTCATGGCGTCTATGCCTTCCCAAATGATGATTTCGACGTCAATGGCGCCCTGCGATTCCTGCAAGAGAAGGTCGCAGGCCTGCATGTGGGAGGCAAGAGCGCCCTGGCTATGCAGGGGGTGCGGCACAACCTGGCTTCCCGGGAGACTCTGGTGCTGTGGGGCGACGCTCGCTTTGCGTTGCCGGCCTGGTTCACCACGCGGTTCCCGGCGCGATACGTCAACGCCAGGCTGTTCGATTGGCCCGACGATGCGTTCGCCGGCAAGACCCTGCACACGCCACCGGGGCAGGCGGAAGGACTACAGGTAGCAGTGCCGGAGCGCGCCGTTCTGGAACTGCTCTACGAAGCCGGCACCCGGCAAAGCCTCGAAGAAACTCGCAATCTGTTCGATGGTCTGCGTTCGCCGCGCAAAGATGTGCTCGGACGGCTCTTGTCCTGCTGTACCAGCGTCAAGACCGTGCGGCTGTTCCTGACCTGGGCGCGGGAGACTGGTGTCGTCGACGTCGATGCGCTGCTGGAGCAATACCCGGCACGCACCGGCAGCAACAAGCGCTGGATGAGCCGACTCGATGACGGCACCTTGCTGAGTCTGAATCCTCATGGATAAACATTACGCCGACACCGTCCGTCTGTTGCTGAACATCGCCCCCGAGGTATTCAACAACGATATCTTCGCCATGAAGGGCGGCACCGCCATCAATCTGTTCGTGCAGGACATGCCCCGCCTGTCGGTCGATATTGATGTGGTGTACCTTCCTTGGCAGACCCCGCGAGACCAGGCGTTGCAAGCCATCAACCAGGAGTTGGCGGCCATCGCGCAGCGAGTCGAGCATCTTGGTGTGCAGACACGCCTGATCCGCAGCAAGGATCTTGGGGATACCAAGCTGATCGCGGAGAACGAGACCAGCCAGGTGAAGGTCGAGGTCAATGTGGTGTTTCGCGGCACCGTGCTGCCCATCGCACGCAGTCCATTGAGTGCCCGAACCAGCGATCTGTTCGGCGCCGAATTCGAGGTACCGACCCTGGCCCCGGACGAGCTCTATGCCAGCAAGTTGGTCGCGGCGCTGGATCGCCAGCATCCGCGGGATTTGTTCGACGTCTGGCAGTTGTTCGAGACCTGCGACCTGACCGAAGGGATGGTCGAGTGTTTCGTGGTTTATCTGGCGGGCCACAACCGACCCACCCATGAAGTGCTGTTCGGCAACGACAAGGATATCGCCGGGGAATATGAGCGCGCCTTCGTCGGTATGACCGAGGTGGCCTGTTCACTGGAAACCTTGCTCGAAACCCGCACCCGACTACGCCATGAACTGCCGCGACGGCTGAACGCCGCCCACCGGCAGTTCCTGAGTGGGCTGACCCGCGCGCAACCCGACTGGTCGCTTCTGCAATGCCCCCATGCCGACCAGTTACCAGCATTGCGATGGAAACTCGCGAACCTGAGCACCTTCCAACAACGCCGTCCGCAAGACTTCGTTGCGCAGGCTGATGCACTTGATGCCGGCCTGACCACCTCACCCTCCAGAGGCTGAAACAGGATACCTGGCGATGTCAGGCAAAGCGGCAGCACCGGCATCTGTTTCTTTGTCGTCTGGCGACCCGTCCCGCTCTATACGTAAAGGCTTTGGACAAAGGTAAAGGCTGGAAAGGACAAGGGAATGGAAACAAGGGGAAAGGCTCTACACAGAAAAGGAAAAGGCCCAGCTCCGTCCGTACTTCAGGCCATGATAATGCTTGCTCTGTTCCAACGAAAACGGCCACCGTCGCCTGAGCCGGCTCTCGCAGGCATACCGAAAGGCCTGATGCGGCCAGAATCGGCCGGCTCCTTGCTTGCGACACCGCGCCGGCAAAAACTGCTGGAACACATCTGGCAGCGCACGTCGCTGTCGCGCAAGCAGTTCGCCACGCTGTACCGCGCACCACTAGAGCGCTACGCCGAGCTGGTCCAGCAGTTTCCCGCTTCGGAGAACCATCACCATGCTTACCACGGCGGCATGCTCGACCATGGGCTGGAAATCGTCGCCTTCGCACTCAAACTGCGACAGCCCCACTTGCTGCCGGCTGGTGTTCCTCCCGAAGATCAGGCCGCCCAGTCAGAGGCATGGACAGCGGCTCTCGCCTATGCGGCGTTACTCCACGATATTGGTAAGATTGCCGTCGATTTTCACGTCGAACATGAAGACGGCAGCGTTTGGCATCCCTGGCATGGGCCGCTGGCACGTCCATACCGCTTTCGCTACCGGCATGATCGCGAATACCGCCTGCATGGTGCCGCCACAGGATTGCTCTACTATCAACTGCTCGATGGGGACATTCTCGACTGGCTCAGTGCGTACCCGGCGCTGTGGGCCTCTCTGCTCTACGTGCTCGCCGGTCAATATGAACATGCAGGCATGCTGGGAGAGCTTGTCGTCCAGGCCGACCGCGCCTCGGTGGCCCAGGAGTTGGGAGGAGACCCCACCCGCGCCATGGCCGCGCCCAAGCATGCGCTGCAACGCAAGCTGCTCGACGGCCTGCGCTATCTTCTCAAGCAGGAATTCAAGCTGAACCAGCCACAGGCTTCAGACGGCTGGCTGACTCAGGACGCACTCTGGCTGGTGAGCAAGACCGCCTCCGACAAGCTACGGGCGCATCTGCTATCGCAGGGCATCGATGGCATCCCGGCCAGCAACACGGCGGTGTTCAACGTGCTTCAAGAACATGGCATCGCTCTGCCCACGCCGGACGGCAAGGCGATCTGGAAAGCCACAGTCATAAGTGCCGCCGGCTGGTCGCACAGCTTTACCTTCTTGAAACTGTCACCTGCGGTGATTTGGGAAGCGTCCGACCGGCCGGCAGCCTTCGCGGGCACTGTTCAGGTGGAGCCGGAAAGGTCGGCGGCACAGGCACCAGCACCCGAGGCCATCGACGTGGAAACAGAGGAATCCGCCCCGGTGACAATCGAGTCCGCCACACCAACGACTGTCGATAACAACATCGTGGAGCTACTGGAACTGCTCGATTCGTCTTCCCCGACCACCGCTACGACCATACCGCATCAGCCACTCGCTGAACCGGAGCTCGCGCCGTTGTCGGAGCACAAGCCCGCCGACACCACGCCGGTCCAGAGAACACACCAAGGCGACGCCGATCCATCCGGTGCTCATTTTTTCGCATGGCTGCGTCAGAGCATCCAGACCCGCCGGCTCATCATCAACGACGCCAAGGCGCTGGTGCATACCGTGGCCGATACGGCATACCTCGTCAGTCCCGGCGTGTTCCAGCGCTACGCGCAGGAGCACCTGCAAATTACCGCGCTGGCCAAGCAGGACAAGCTGCCAGCCTGGCAGTGGATACAGAAGCGGTTCGAAAAGCTCGGCCTGCACCGCAAGCAGACCAACGGGCTGAATATCTGGCATTGCGAAGTGACAGGGCCTCGCAAGTCCAAGCGGCTGCATGGGTACCTGCTGACCAGCCCCGAGACGTTGTTCCCTGAGATACCCCCGAACAATCCCTACCTGCGCCTCGCCAACAACGAGGTCAAGCGCGACAACTCGACTCTTCAGACCAGGAACGATGAGCAGGAATAGGATGCGATGACCCAGCCCTCAAGTGCCGCGCTTGGGTGGGTTGGGTTCAGTCAACTTGGCCTCTGTCGGGGCAAGTTCAGCCAGCTTGGCCTCCATCACAGCCATCAGGTGGGCCGAACTGCATTTAAGGGCGCGCGCGATCTTGAGGATTAGAGGAAGCGTGGGAACGTGCTCGCCTCGCTCGATCTTGCCCATGTGCGATCGCTCGATTCCGGCCAGGTGCGCCAGCGTTTCCTGTGCGATCCCCTGGCTCACTCTTTCCGCCCTCACCGTCGCCCCAAACGCGATCGCTGGTTCCGCTTCGTATGTTGTTGTCCCGGCTGGTCGGCCGCGTTGAATCGATCGCTTTTGCATTGCCAAGAGCGTCGATCAAGGCCACGATGTAAACCACGTTAAACTTAACTCATTCGATTAGGATTCCATGCATTAATGCTTTCGGAAGTTGCACGTGAGATCGATCGGCATCCCCACTGAAATCCATGTGGCAGTCTTCGGTGACTGGGTTCCTCCTCAGCTCGCCAACGTGCTCGCCATACAGCGCGCCGAAGCCCCGGAGACCCTGGCTGTTCTGATCGACGTAGCAGCCACTGGACAACAACAGGAACGACCCGGTGACAGCTTCGATTTCGCATTGTCCGCCACCCACCGCGAGTGGCCGGGTTGGGTTTGCGAACCACTGTGGCACGACACCCTGGCCGTCGCTGTGGCAAAGCGATCCCACTTGCTGGCCTACCGTGAAGTGCCGTGCCAGGCAGCGCTCAAGCAACCGCTGATCTACGCGCGATCAACCGCCGAAGCATCGTGGCGCGTGGTCGCACAAAGCGCATTTGAGAATGAATTGTGGGATCGCGAAGCAGTCGTCAGTACGTTCGAGGTTGCCATGACGTTAGTCGCAGCGGGGTATGGAATCGCCATAGCCCCAACCACGAGACTTGCCGGGTATCGATGCCAGGGAATCGCCCTGCGGCCGCTGGCGAGCGCGCCGAGAATCGTGACCGCCTACCTGATTAGACCCGATGCTTCCCTGACGGGGCCTCAAGAAGGCTTTCTTCGACGCGCGCGCTCAACGTCCTGAGAGTCTCGGCCCGACACGCGCCTCACTCCCGCTCGATGACCCTCAGTAGGGCTCTACGCCGTTTCGACAATGGCCCGAAGGTTTCCATGACCTCGTTCATCGAATTGCCACGGGCCAGCGCATCGAGGATGTCCGCCCAATCCTGCATGATGATCTTCCGCGACGAGACGTACTTGGTGTGGTCGTAAGGTGCGCGCGACGAATCTTTTTTTCGCTTCGAGTGCGCAAGTTGCAGATCCACCCTGTTTTCAGGGTAGCTCAGCAAGCCAAACAATGTGGTGGCGGTCGAGCGGAAACCGTGCGAGGAAAACTGCCCACCGTAACCCATGCGTTCCAGCACCTTGTTAAGCGTCGTGGCGGACATCACCGTTCCGGGTTTCCGGAAGCCCGGAAACAATACCTCACCTCCACCCGTGAGCGTATGCAGCTCTTTCAACAGTACGAGTGCCTGCTTCGAGAGCGGGACGATATGCGGGTCGCGCATCTTCATACGCCCCGCTGGAACGATCCAGATCGCATTATCGAGGTCAAACTCACACCAATGCGCCTTGCGCAGCTCTGCCGTGCGGACATAGGTGAGGGCCATCATTCGTAATGCGATAACGGTGACGCGGTAGCCGGCATCGTCCACACGATTCAGGAAGCTTGGGATTTCTTGCCACGACAACGGTGGGTGGTGGCGAACGCGTGGGCGTTTGACTGCCCCCTTCAGCAACGCGGTTGGGTCACTGTCACAGATGCCTTGCCCAGATGCGTAGACGAAGAGCTGACTGACCCACTGCCGTATCAGGATCGCCACGGTAGGCGCGCCACGATCCACTACTGCCTGAATAATCGGCCGCAGGTGAGACGCCCTGATTGCCGCGAATGGCAGCTTGCCGAGCTTCGGAAACACGTCCTTCTCGAAGTACTTGGCAACTTGATTGGCGTAGCCGTCGGACCACTGAACATTGCTCTTCATCCAGGCGTGAGCGACGGTCTCGAAGATGTGGTCGTTCTGTTCAACTTGGTTGGCAATCTTGACACGTCTTTCGAGGGTTGGGTCGCGACCTTCGCGCACCAGAGCCCGCGCCCAGTCACGATCCTTTCGCGCGGCTTCCAAGCTCACTTTGGGGAAGACACCGATCGAGAAAATCTTGGCGGCATCGCCGAGGCGATAACGATACCACCACAATTTGCTCCCATTGGTCTGGACACGCAGAAACAGGCTACCGCCATCCTGGAGTGAATATGCCTTACCCCGAGGCTGGGCCGCCTCGATCTTGCGAACGGTGAGAAGATTGAGTGCCATTGTGTATAACGCCCTTTCACGCGCCTGTTATACACATCGTTATACACAAATGCAGTGGCTTCGTCTAGCCGAGAGCGGAACCCTCTGGACTTCCAACCCTTAAAAATCAGCTAGATACAAGACCTTGGTGGCCCCCCAAAGCCGTCTATGGACGCCAATCGTAGTTATCTATTACCAGGATCACTGCATCAACTCGGGATTGTACGTTCGAACTACCATTGCGCTAGGACCGCGGGTGGAACTGCTTATGCACCGTCCGCAGATACTCACGGTCCACGTGTGTGTAGATCTGCGTCGTCGCGATATCAGCGTGCCCCAGCATTTCCTGGACGGCCCTCAGGTCGGCACCGCCCTCAAGAAGGTGCGTTGCAAAGGTGTGTCTTAATGTATGCGGTGACACAGCCCGTTCGATCCCTGCGAGCTTTACGTACTTCCGCAATATCTTCCATGCACCCATCCGGCTAAGCGGATACCCCCTCGCGTTCAGAAAGAGAACACCCTTACCGTTACCACGTTCGAGCGTTGGCCTCAGCTCGCGCAGGTAGACTGCCACTGCGCCGATCGCAGAGCGCCCTATGGGTACCAGCCGCTCCTTACTCCCCTTCCCAAAGACCCGGATCAACCCTTCTTCCAGAAGCACATCCTTAACCGCAAGCGAAATCCATTCGGACACCCGGAGGCCGGCTCCGTACGCAAGCTCCAACATGGCGCGATCGCGGAAAGCAAGTGGTTCGTCGAGCCCTGGAGCTGCCAGCAAGCTCATGACTTCATCCACCGTCAGCACCTCCGGCAGTGTGCGCCACCGCTGAGGCGGATCGAGGCGCTCGGTGGGGTCGTGAGTCACGACACCTTCGGTAAGCATGATTCTGAACCATGTCCGGAGCGCTGAAACGTTGCGCCTGATCGACGAACCTGCGAGCCCCAGATCCTTGAGGTGATAAACGAACTCACGCAATACAGCCGGTGTCAGCGAGTTTGCATTCTCCACTCCCTGTGAACGGGCAAATGCAATGCAGCGTACTACATCACGCCTGTATGCTTCGATTGTACGCGGCGATGCACCGTCCTCCAGTGCGAGTGCATCCTCGAACAGCCGCAGATGAAATGCGGTGAGCATCGGGCTGTCTGCTGCAATCGGAGTTTCCGGGATCGGGGTCATGCTCTCAAATGGCTGTCCGGAAGTAGTCGCTCAGGGAACGGGGGCACTACTCCTTTGCCCGCAAGCGCGATCTGCGCACGAGCAGCGCTGTCGTTACCCCAATGAGAATTATAACGCCCGCAATCCACGTGAGTGTCTTAAGGTGCTTTGACAGCTGCGCCAGCACAACTTCGGCGTTGGCGCCTGCATGAAATGCAACCCAGCACACAATACCGTACCAGACTGCGGAGCCAACTGTCATCGCAATCAGTACGCGCCCGAGCGGAAGGCTGAGAGTACCAGCGACCGGTGGTACCACGGCCCTCACACCGGGAAGAAAACGACTGAGTGCTATTCCCGGCAGCCCGTAGTGCAGATAGTGCGCCTTGAATCGCAGTGTTGCTGTGTCATCCTTAAGCGCCGGGAACCAACGGGCGAGCCATGGCAAGCCGAAACGCTTTCCCAGGAAGTACATGAACATTGCGCCACTGACATTCCCGATCATTGTCGCTGCCCACGCACCTGTAGCAGTGCCATTGCCGCGTGCTGCTGTAAATGCCCCCAGCGCTACAACGGTATCAGCCGGCAGCGGCGGAAAAACATTTTCTGCAAATGCTGCCAGAACAATTGTACAGTAGAGCAAGGCATCAGGAAGTGTGCCCAGCCAGTCGAGTAGTCCGCTCATGCGGGGTGTAGAGTCAGCTGTTCACCGCTCTGTGAGCGTGGCTACTGCAATCACCGCCAGCCCTTCGCCACCTCCAATCCAACCCATCCCTTCGTTGGTCTTGCCTTTGATACTGACGCACGATTCATGCAGCCCGAGCACACTGGCAAGACGTTGCTTTATCGCGGCTCTGTACGGCCCGATTTTAGGCGACTCAGTAACGACCGTAACATCCACGTTGCCAACTGCCCAACCTGCCACAGCCACGGCAGCGTAAGCGTGAATCAGCATCTCCACCGAATCACGGCCTGCGTTTTCACTGGCTGTATCCGGGAAAAGTTCACCGATGTCCCCGAGGCCGGCAGCGCCCAGAAGCGCATCTGTAATTGCATGACAGACCGCATCGGCGTCGGAGTGTCCGACACAGTGCACATCAGAAGGGATATCGATTCCGCCAAGCCTGAGCGGCCCACCCGCTTCAAACCGGTGCGAATCGTATCCGATACCGCTGCGCGCAATGATCGACATCAGTTCAGGCCACTGCAGCAGTGTCGTGAGAGTCACCGGCGGTGCTGCCGGGCGCATCCTGCGACGACCGCGGCGAACCGATCAACGAATAATCCTGACGCCTGCGCGCTACCTTAAAGCCTGCATCCAGAATCAGCCTGTCAAGCTCGTCTGTCGTGGTCCTGAACGTCGTGTTGGCTGCCGACACAACGTTCTCTTCCATCATGAGTGAACCGAAATCGTTGCAACCGAATCTCAGCGCCATCTGACCGACCTTGAGCCCCATCGTCACCCAGCTGGACTGCAGATTGGGAACGTTGTCAAGCACGATTCTGGATATCGCAACGGTACGGAGATATGTCACTGCATCCGTGCGCGGCATATGCGACATCGCCGGTGTATTCTCCGGCTGTAATGGCCACGTGATGAACGCTGTGAAGCCGTGTGTCCTGGCCTGAAGCTCGCGGATGCGCTCAAGATGCTCAATGCGCTCTGCAAGCGTCTCGCCGATGCCGTACATCATAGTGACGGAGGTCTTCATCCCCTCGTTGTGAGCCAGCTCCATGATCTCAAGCCAGCGATCGGCACCAGCCTTGCCGGGTGAGGCAATATCGCGCACACGCTGAACCAGGATCTCTCCACCGCCACCGGGAATACTGTCCAGCCCAGCGCTCTTGAGTTCGCGGATGATATCAATTGCCTCCATCCGGAAACGCGTTGAAAAGAAATCCACCTCACTCGGCGAAAACCCATGAATGTGAATGGGATGGTTCCGCTTGATGTAGCGCATAAGTTCGAGGTACCACTCGAACGGTATGTACGGGTTATGCCCACCCTGGATCAGGATCTGAACGGCACCAAGTTCCTTTGCCTCATCAATCTTTGCACCGATTTGCTCAAAGGACAGCGTGTAACCCTCTTCGTGCCGCGGGCGACGGTAAAACGCACAGAAACCACAGTCCGCAACGCACACGTTGGTGTAGTTGATGTTACGATCGACGATATATGTAACAACACCTTCAGGGTGCAGTGCTTCACGGATCCGGTCGGCCTCACCGCCAAGCTCCAGCAGTGGTGCATTCCGGTAGAAATCAACTAAATCGCGCATTCGACCTTAAGCCGCAGGAAGAAAAGTAAGAGTGCTCTCCGGAATATGACCGGCTGTTGCAAGACGTCTGAAAAATTCGCTTAAACCCGCAATGTGGTCCCACGAGAGCCGGTAATCCAGCCCGTCAAAGTATTCGCGGCAAACCCGTTCCGGGATACCCGTTGAACCAGCTGCCTGACGGGCAAGTTCATCTATATGTGCAAGCCCCCAGTCGCGCGACGCGATAAGCGAAGCGTGCGCAGCAAGTGCTTCGTGCACAGGAGTACTCCGCTGCGCCACCCAGACAGCGAAAACAAAGGGCAAACCTGTCCATTCCTTCCATGCCGCACCCAGGTCAACATGGTACGGGTAGAACTCGCTCCACATACTACCTGTGCGTATGGCATTGAACAGGTGAAGTGCAGCGTCACCGATTACAAGACGTGCGTCATGAGGTTCATCCATGAAGTGAGCGGTATCCACCAGTTCCGCATTGCCATGTATGAATTCCGGTGATATGGACCAATGATTTTCGGAAAGCATCCTAAGCAGGGCCACACTCGTCATGGAACTTCTGCTTACGATAACACGCCGCCCGTCGAGTTCACTTATCGGCTTGCGGGAGAAGAGCATCACGCTCCGCACCGGGCCGTTGCTGGTAATCCCGATCTCCGGGAGCAGCAGGTAACGGGACGAATCCCTGGCATACTCGACTGCCGAAACGACGCTCAGATCGAGACCGCCATCCGCCATAAGACGGTTAAGCCCCGTTGGAACATCGCTTACCAGTTCGCCCGTGAACGGAACGACGCCGCGATCAATACCGCCATAGACCGGATAGCAGTTGATGTACGGAATCCGTCCGATCTTCAGCATGATCTCACGCCGCTGCACCCATGAGGCTGTCGTCGTCGGTAACCGGAAAATCACGGAGCACATTGTAGAACGAGTCCCGTTCCGCAGGCTGCTTCCCTGCTCCGCGAATAAGCCTGAGGAGCGCATCCAGCGTCATCCCCTGCGGTGTACCTGCGCCGACAGCATGATAGATCTTCTCACGCACCACCGTGCCTTCGATATCGTTGACACCGAAATGGAGCGCCAACTGTGACATCGCCTCTGTCACCATGATCCAGTGTGACTTGATGTGCTGGAAGTTGTCCAGGAACAGCCGCGCCACTGCCAGATTGCGGAGGTCATCGAATCCTGACGTGGCAGTACCCTCGCGCCCCAGCTGCTTGCCGAGTTCGTTGCCATCGGGGTGATACGCAAGCGGGATGTACGCAAGGAATCCGCCGGTCTCGTCCTGCAGGTTGCGCAGCATGCCGAGGTGTTCGACGCGGTCTGCTACAGTTTCCACGTGACCGTACAGCATTGTGCAATTGGATCGTATCCCGAGCCTGTGTGCGGTACGGTGGATATCAATGAAATCAGCGCCACCGAGTTTCTTTCTGGCGATCACATCGCGTACTGCTGCACTGAATGTTTCTGCTCCGCCACCTGGGAGTGTATCCAGACCGGCATCACGCAGCGTTGCGAGGACATCCTCGCGGGACATCTTGCTGATACGGGCGACGTGAGCAATCTCTGTTGCAGTCAGTGCCTTGATGTGGACGTGCGGGTAGCGGCTCTTGAGTGCGCGGAACATATCAACGTAGTAGTTGATATCGGTCTGCATATCGAGGCCGCCAACTATGTGAAACTCGCGGGTCAGCCCGTTGTCAGCGTCTGACGCTTCCTCGAGTACCTGCGCAATCGTATAGCGATAAGCTCCGTCTTCCTTTGGGAGACGCGCAAAACCGCAGAAAGTGCAGGTTGTCCGCATTATGCAGACATTGGTCGGGTTGATGTGCTGGTTGGCAGCAAAAGTGATGCGGTCGCCATTCCATGCGCGGTTAACCGCATCAGCCATCATTCCAACACCCAGAATATCCGGTGACTGAAACAGCTGAATCGCATCCGCCGCCGTCAGTCTGTCACGCCGAAGGACACGCTCGGCGATCGGAATAAGGTTTCTGTCACGCAGCCGTGACGGATCGAACTGAACTGCGCTGATCATGATACTCCTCAGTGCGCCGGCATCAGCCGGCGCGGGTTACTCTGTCCAGCGGCGCAAAACAAGTGAAACGTTGTGCCCACCGAAACCGGAACTGTTCGACATCGTCGCATCCACCGTCCGCTGGCGGGGCTGATTCGGTGTGTAATCGAGATCGCACTCTGGATCAGGAGTCGAATAGTTGATTGTTGGCGGCACCTTGCCGTCGCGAATTGCGAGTGCGCACGCTATGAACTCAACGGCACCGGCAGCGCCAAGCATGTGGCCCGTGGCGGATTTGGTTGAGCTGACAGACAGCTGAAATGCATGCTCACCGAATACTGCCTTGATCCCCCGTGATTCGTTCGAATCATTGAGCGGAGTCGATGTCCCGTGCGCGTTTACATACTGGATATCCGCGACCGTAAGCCTGGCATCAGCAAGCGCACCTCTCATGGAGCGTTGCAACCCTTCATGATCCTGCGGCTGACCGGTAAGGTGATATGCATCTCCGGTAGCTGCGTAGCCTGCAATTTCCCCATAGATCCGGGCTCCGCGCCTGAGTGCGTGCCCCAGTTCCTCAAGGATGACCACGCCGGCCCCTTCACCAAGGACAAAGCCGTCGCGCGTGGCATCAAAGGGGCGGGAAGCTGTCTCCGGCGAATCGTTGCGCTGCGACAGCGCCGTCATGTTTGCGAAACCACCGATGGCCATTGGCGTCACTGCTGCCTCTGAACCACCTGCAATCATCATGTCCGCGTCGCCATACTGAATCATGCGGTATGCACTGCCGATGGAGTGCGCGCTGGTGGCACAGGCAGAGACGGTTGCGAAGTTCGGCCCCTTCGCACCAAAGCGCATGGATACCACACCGGATGCGATGTCTGAAATAAACATCGGAATAAAGAACGGCGAGATGCGCCGTGAGCCCTGGGCGCGGTAAATATCGTGCTGGGTCTCGAACGTACCGAGCCCGCCGATACCGCTGCCGATGATCACACCGCATCGCTCTGCCTCAAAATTGCCATCGGCAAAGCCGGCATCCGCCATGGCCTGCACGGATGCTGCTATCGCGTACTGCGTGTAGAGGTCGGAGCGCTTTACTTCCTTCCGGTCCATGTACTGCAGCGCGTCAAAATCCTTGACCTCCGCAGCAAAACGAACTGAAAAATCAGTAGCATCGAACTTTGTGATGTTCGCTGCACCCGACTTGCCTTCAAGCAATGCCTGCCAGGTCGCCGACACATCGTTCCCAACGGGTGTCACCGCGCCGAGGCCTGTGACGACGACCCTGCGATGCATCACCCCGTTACCTTTGACTCAAGGTAGGAAATCGCGTCTCCGACGCTGCCGAGCTTCTCAGCATCTTCGTCGGGGATGTCGATACCAAACTCTTTCTCGAACTCCATGACGAGCTCGACGATATCCAGTGAGTCAGCGCCAAGATCGTCGATGAAGCTCGCCTCTGGGACCAGCTTCTCCCGCTCGACACCGAGCTCACGTTCAATAATGTCTTTGATTCTGGACGAAAGATCCGCCATGTATTGATTCCTCAGATGGTTATAGGTGTTGACTGTGTGAACTTAGCAACCGGAAGGGGTCA
>CAZDMG010000016.1:0-36331 GCA_964506655.1 uncultured Gemmatimonadaceae bacterium | reverse complement strand
ATCCGATAACGGATTGGTATTCACAAGCAAGCACTACGCGACACTGGTCCGCAGTTACGGGCTCAAGCAGGAGTTTATAACCCCACATACCCCACAGCAGAACGGGATGGTGGAGCGGCTGATTCGTACGCTCAAGGAGCAGTGCGTTCAGCGCCACCGGTTTGAAACACATCGGCACGCGTCACGAGTCATTCCTGACTGGATCCAGTTCTACAACCACAAGCGCCCTCATCAGGCACTCAACATGAAAACCCCCGCTGAAGCGTATGCTTTAGCCGCATAACCTGTGCAGAAACCGCTGGGTCATTACATGGTGAGGCTGCAACTGCCGGTAACGGCAATGTTTCACCGTGCACTAAGAAGGCTCTGGCCACTGAGAGAAGTAGCCACGGACTTTCGTCGAGTGTGCCGAGTGTCACAGGGCTACCTTTCTAACCCATACCGGTCAACGAATGCTGGCGCCGTGACCTAGGCGGCTTGATCGGATCCCTTGATATCCGGACCACTCCCCCTAAAACGATCGGATCGTGGTGTAGTCGTCCCTTGCACTCCAGAAACAGTAAGTACGGGGGCTCCCAGTCGGGGACACCAGTAGGAGCTATGTCTCGTCTCCGATTTGATTAACAAAGTACCAACGTTCGATTAGGCCAATACGAACATACGCTGCGAGCCATACGGCTGAGATTGCGAGTCAACCCGAACAGTACTGTTTACCAAACTAATTGCAGGTACGCTCTCAACTGTGGCTACCACAGCCCTGGCCGCGTAAACGCTTAATCGCACTATCACTTTATCCCCCCCCACGCCCAACCTCCCAATGCCCAAACGCATTCGCCCCTACGCGTACTTGCTCGTGCTCCCGGTGGTCGCGCTCCTGTTCATAGCATTCGTCCAGAAGGCGCTATACCTGGACGCTGCCAATCCCGGGTCAGCCCCCCGCTCCGTTGCCGAATTCATTTTCACAAATGCCGCCGTTGATAACTTCTGCGCAGTTAATGCCTTGTCGGTCCATGTGTGCGGCACAACGGCCGCCCTTACGCTCGCCAGATACGTCGCTTTCGTATCGATCGCCGTTGTCATTGCAACTCTCCTCGGCATCCGGTACGCTGGCCTCCGCGCACGCCGCGATCCGGCGCTCCTGGCAAAGCTGTTCAGACCCTGCCTTTATCTCTCTGTCTTCCTGGTGGCAGCAATTGAAGCTTCCTGGCTCGCACTGATGGCCGGTGCATGGTTCGGACTCATAAAAATTGTCAGCAGCGTCATCCTGGGACTGGTCATAATGTTCTCCGCGATGGGAAGCCTGGTCGCGGTATTAGTTGCGTTGTGGTGCATACCAATCATGTTGCGGCCGGCCACAGTAACCGTTCTCGGACGGGTTGTAGGCAGGAAGGAAGCGCCGGATCTGTACGAGAGAGTGGATTACGCAGCATGGCAACTCGGAGCAGAGCGGCCGGACAATATCGTGTTTGGGATTGATCTGTACTACTTCATGACAGCGGCTCGGGTCAATTGCATTGGCGCAAAACTCAAAGAGCGCACACTGTACTGCTCCATGCCACTTTCACGCGTCCTGGACGACAAAGAACTGGACTCCATTCTCTACCGTGCGCTGACCTACTTCCAGCCTGAGAACATCAAGCTCAGTACAAACGTTTTTCCTGCATATCGCGGTGTCGAATAGGCCCTTCATACACTACAGGCCGAGAGTGATAGTACGGTAACGAATTTGGTCCTCGCGCCTTCCGTAGCCATACTTGAGTACCTGCATGAATGCTTTGAGGACGCGGAGTATGAACTCAGAACTGAGCGCGAACCAGCTGCTGACAGAGCCAGCGCCGCACTGACTGATGACTTTACGCTGGCAACTGCCATACTCAAAACACACGCGCTGCCATCATTCTGGTCTGCCTATCATGAGATGGCCGTTGACACCTATCACGGTGGATATCAATACAAGAACGCATGCAAATTCTATGCGTCGAATGTGCGCCAGTACGCGCACCCGGAATGTCTTCGTGGCAATGACTTCGGGTTCACCAGACACCCAACCGAACAACCCCTCCAACTGTGCGCACGGCTGAAGGCACTGGGGCACAACGTCAACACCATTGAGCGCTCGGCTCTGAGTATTCCCGATCGCCAGTCGGCTCTGAGCAACCCATATTACGGGCCGCCTCTGGCGATGGAGAGCATTGAAGCGCTTGAGCAAGAGCTCACCTACGCTTATCAGGAGTTCATTACTCAGTGGATTGAATCGGAAAGACCGGGGATGGGTGAGCGGATGCAGGCATTTCTTGCGCGTTAATACACGCCCCTGAAGCCAGGCACGTACCCCACAGCACCGAGCGCCATGAACAGTCATCATCTCCGCCCAGCTACCACACGCCACTCTCTGGCCTGCCGTCGACCCCTTTTCGCTGCCGGCATCTTCGTCCTCCTGGCGGCATGTGGGGGTGGTAGTGATGACAAGGGCGGAGTCACCGACCCGCCACCCCAGCCGGTTGTCACGTCCGTAGCCGTATCGCCCTCGTCCGCTGTCCTCACTATCGGTGCAGACCGACAGCTCAGCGCAACAGCTTCAGGGAGCAGTGGGCCCATCACAGGCAGGGCCACTACCTGGAGCAGTAGTGCAGCTGCCGTTGCTTCAGTCAGCAACACAGGACTCGTGCACGCAGTCGCTGCCGGCACAGCAACCATCTCCGCTACCATAGACGGTAAGTCGGGGGACGCCACTATCCAGGTACAGAACCCAGCACCGGTGCTCGCCACAATTGAACCCGCAACAACAGTTGCAACAGGTGACGCTATCACCATCGTCGCAACCGGCAGTGCGTTCCTGCCAACCTCAGTCATTGAATGGGACGGTTTCGCGCGCACCACTGTTTGGAACTCTGCAACTCAGCTCACAGCAACACTCAATGCGGGCGATGTCGCATCCGTCGGTGAACATACTGTGCACGTGCGCACACCTGCACCCGGTGGCGGTCTTTCGTCACCGCGGACATTCACTGTAACTCCCGTCCCGGTCGCATCAGTAACTCTCACTCCGACACAAGGCACCCTTGTACCAGGACAGGAACTCACTCTTGCAGCAACTGCACGCGATGCAGCTGGCAATGAACTTTCCGGGCGCACAATTGCGTTCAGTACTGACAATGCATCGATAGCTACCGTTACAACCAATGCAACAAGCGGTGTTGTATACGCAGTAGCAGCAGGTACAACAACCATAACAGCAACTTCAGAAGGGGAGTCTGCCAGCGCCGCAATTACAGTGCGACCGGGCGGAATGGTCGGTGCTGCAGGCGGTACGCTTACCAATGACCATGTCACACTGAACGTACCCGCGGGCGCTGTGGCTGTACCTACGGCATTCACAATTGAAACACTTGACGCGCCACCGCCGTCTGCAGCACTTGTAGCCGGTAGCGCAATGCAACTCGGGCCGCCGGGAGTTGCGTTCGCTCAACCTGTAAACGTGACAATGCGATGGACGGCGGCGCAGGAGTCAGGTGCCGATCCGTCACGCTTTGCTGTGCATCGCTGGGACGGACAGCAATGGATCATGCTTCCGAATGCTGACGTGGATGTCGCTGCACGCACCGCCCAGGGCACAACGACGGCTTTCAGTCCGTTTGCACTCCTTGAGCTGCCGCCACCACCGGGACTCGCAGCTACGGAGATCGTGTTCTCCAACGCCAACAGCCTGACACTCGAGGTAATCGACGTTGAGACGAAGCAACGCAGGTCGCTGGGTGTAACAGGTGTTAATCCGGCTATCTCGCAGGACCGCGACCTGATTGCATTCGAGCGCGACCTCCCCGGTCGGCGTCAGATTTTTATGGTGAATCACGACGGCAGTGAGGAACGGCGGTTGACCAATGGCAGTCTTGATGACACACGCCCCAACTTCCATCCGAACGGGACCCGTGTTTTCTTCGCACGTTATGACCTGAGCACGCGTCGCATCGCGTCAACGGATACATCAGGCGGCGGTGTTATCGTCCACACAGACGGAGAACATGTATCAGACGACTACCCGGCTGTCGCGCCATCCGGTTCGGCACTCGTGATGACCCGCTCCCAACAATAGGGGGCTGCTTCGGTCACCGTGACAACAACCAACGGTGGGTTCCCGGAATCAATCTCGCCACTTGGTGCGCAGTCACCAGTGTGGTCGCCCGACGGTACCAGGATCGCATATGTTGATCTTTCGGGCGCCGGCGGGAAGATCCAGGTGATCCGCGTCAGCGATGGCCAGATCAGCAATGTGACAACATTCTCAGGGACGGTTGGAACCATATCGTGGTCGCCCGATGGAACCCGGCTTGTATATAGCGCGCTCGGCGCGTCAACAGGCTATCTGTTCCAGCTCTTTGTTGTTAACGCCGACGGCACCGGGAACTTCCAGCTTACAAACGACGCAGCGCAGCCAGCGTTTACACCACGCTGGTCGCGGAACTGAGAGAGCAGTGTGGTGGATCGGTGCGACGCTGACTACCGGCGCTTGATAGTAACCGAATCCACCACGGCGCCTGCGCTCCCGCGTACAACCACCGTCAGCTCATTCCCGGTCGCAGTTACGTTTGCTATCTGACCCTGGCCCACAACCACTGTTGTAAACTCCGCTCCGCGCGTCCCTGGATCGCTTCGCGAGAACCGGTGGTTGTGACCAGCGATCACAAGGTCCAGCTTTGCTTCATTCGCCGCAGCAACCCACTCGACTCGCCCGTTGGGCATCCACCCCCAGTTGGGTTGGTGCATCAGTGCTACGCGGAACGGTGCGCTCTGCGCACGTGCGTCTGTTTTAGCCTGCGAACGGAACCACTCCAGTTGCGCCGCCAGATACGGCTCGACGCGGTTAAGACGTGAATACACATTCGTGCTGTCCGGTTTGTCTTCGCCCGTGTCAAACACATAAAAGTGCACGGGGCCGGCGTCGCGTGTGCGATAATACTCCTCGCCGCTTGCAAGCAGGTAGTCGGAGAGATTCCGCGCAAACGGGCCGCGCAGTTCATGATTGCCGCGCGCAAACATCATCGCGTGGGTTGCACCCAGCGCTTTGCCAACAGGTGTAAGCCACTTCGCAAAAAGCTGGTCTTCACTGTCAAGCCAGTCGAAGGCGTCCCCGGTGTGTACGAGGAAATCGGTTTCAGACCAGGGCACAAGTTTCATCAGTGAATCGATGCGCGCGACGTTTTCATGCGTGTCGGTTATGCTGCTGAAACGCACCGTGCTTTTGCCACGGTCCAGCGTTGTAAACCGATGCACATCGCTCGTCGTCTCAAGTCCTTTTTCAGGCCAGTACGCTTTCATCTTCACCACCCGCGTCGAACTCACCTGATACGAATAGGTGCGCCCGGGCTCGAGACCGGTGATGCGGATCCGGTGCACTGTGCCGACATCGATAAGGCCATCATGCACTGACTCAGCGCGCTGATCGAGCTTGCCGTCCACGCCATAACGAACCACTGAGTGACTTGGAGCGTCCGTCGTCCACAGTACGGTGACTGCCGTTTCAGACGGGTCAAGAAGGATAGGCCCATGCATGATCACCGGCTTGGTATCGTGCACAATGAACGGCTGACTTTGTGCGAACGCGACGTTCGCGACGAACAGGGAGGCGGCTAGCAGGGGGCGCATGATGAGCGCCGCGGTTATTGGGAAGCGAATATCAGGAAGCGAATATTGGAGAGGCGCTGGCGCAATGGGCAGAAGCTATTCAGCAGCTGACCGGAACCTAACCAATTCCCTGATGTCGCGGGGTTGAGTACCGTGACAGGCAGTCAGCTTCACCACAGACTCTCGTTTTCCTTTCACTTTACCTTGACACGTACGCCCCCCGGGACGCTGATTCCTGTTGTTAACGCATCAGGCAACGCTAAACGTTCCACTAAGGAGGCATCGCCATGACCAGTAATCCTGTAGGCTGGTTCGAGATCTACGTCCAGGATATGGACAGGGCCAGACAATTCTATGAAGCCGTATTTTCAGTTCAGTTGCAGCAGTTGGAAGCCCCTGGTATCCAGATGTGGGCTTTCCCGATGGGAGATGGGCTCACGGGTACATCCGGTGCTTTGGTCAGCGTTGAGGGCGTGGCATCCGGTGGCAACAGCTCAATCCTGTACTTCTCATGCGTGGACTGTGCAACCGAGGCCTCCAGAGTAGCAGCAAGTGGCGGAACAATCTTCAGGGACAAATTCGCCATTGGAGAGTTTGGATTCGTCGCTCTCGCCTTAGATACCGAGGGCAATATGATAGGCCTCCATTCAAGGCAATAAATCTCCGGTCTGGTAGTTTGTCCGGACATCCACAAGCAAAACGCCAGGCGCGGTTGCAATGGATGTGACGACAGCGCAAAGTTACTCATGGAACTGAAGGAGCACTGGGAGCAGGTGTACACGACGAAAGCTCCTGATACTGTAAGCTGGTATCAGGAGCACGCAACGCGTTCGCTGCAACTGGTCGAGGCTACAGGCGTACCGCATTCGGCAGCGATTATTGATGTTGGCGGTGGTGCGTCGAATCTCGCTGGTGACTTACTAGCGCGGGGCTACAAGCACGTTACTGTACTTGATGTTTCGGCGGCGGCGCTCGCCACCGCTCAGGCGCAACTGCGCGACCTTGCCAGCGAGGTGATGTGGCTTGAATCGGATGTTACAACCGCTCTACTCAAAGCCGGTGCGTATGATATCTGGCACGATCGCGCTGTATTTCATTTCCTGACGAACAGTGAGGATCGGCAACACTACAAGCAGACGCTGTTGCATTCGGTGAGGCCCGGTGGCCATGTGATCATTGCGACGTTCGCCGAGGACGGCCCGGAGAAGTGCAGCGGCCTGCCCGTGATGCGTTATAGCGCGAGCGCGCTTGCGGCTGAGCTCGGCGAGCAGTTTTCACTCGTTTCGCGTGAGCGCGAGTCGCACGTAACGCCTTCCGGGGTAATTCAGCAGTTTATGTACTGTTATTTCCGCGTACGACCGTTCATTTCGTGAACGTGGCTTAAGTGAGTCCGTGAGCCGGGTTTTAAGGACCCTCCGTGATAGCATTCACGGTCGGTATATAACCGGGTTTAACACGCCTCACCACCGTGCGTTTGTCGGATTGTGGATTCGCTTTTTCTGATTTTGCGGGATTCGGCCACTCGATGCAACACAACGCACTTGTGCACAACGATGCACGTCCGGAGTTTCATCGAAACACTGCTCAACTTGCACCAACCCGACAAATCTCTGAGGCACAAAGTTATGAGAGTTTTCGATGCAACGATAAAGGAAACGCTGAATGAACGCTTGGCCAGGCTCGAAGCGTACTTCGATGCAGATGTGATTTTCTACTATGGTGAGATTAGCTCAAGCTTGACCAGATTATTCCGGGATTTCATTGAGCAGTTGGCAGAAGCGGGGGCTCCCAAAGATCGGCTTGTCATGTTCGTAAATACACCAGGTGGTAGTGCAGAAGCCGTTGAAAAAATTGTCGAGATTATCCGCTTTCACTATAAGGAGGTCTATTTCGTTGTCCCTGAAATGGCAATGTCGGCGGGCACGATTTTATGCATGTCGGGTGACAAGATATACATGGACTACTCGTCATCACTCGGGCCGATTGATCCTCAAGTGAACAACGGGCGCGAGTGGGTGCCTGCGCTTGGGTATCTCGATAAAGTTGAGCAACTTCTTGAGCTTGCGAGGGCAGACAAGATCTCAAAGGCTGAGTTTCTGATTCTGCAGAGTATTGATCTGGCGACACTGAGCCATTATGAGCAAGCGCGCGACTTGACAATAACGCTGTTGAAGAGATGGCTCGTCGAGTACAAGTTCAAGGACTGGGAGGAGCACATGACGGATCCCGAGAAGCTGGGAAAGAAGGTGACGCGGGAGGAGAAGGATCGACGTGCTGAGGACATTGCCAAGCAATTGGGGGATAATAAGTTATGGCATTCTCATGGGCGAATGATTGGCTCGTCAACCCTTTGGAATGTTCTGCGGCTCCGGATTGACGACTATTCCAACGATGTTACCTTAAGACGGCTCATCCGTGCATACAACGATTTGCTCGTGGAGTACATAATACGCAGCGAGCTCAGATCCTTCATGCATAGCCGAAACTTCTTCTAGCCGGATATCACAGTGTCGAAACCTCTCGCAGACCAGATCAAAGAGTCATCGGCGACGATCACTGCACGCCTCGGAAGTGATGCCAGGTTCCGTGAACTAAGTGAATTCTACCACGAAATGCTGAAAGCAGGTCTCGTGATAAAGCGCGAGTACGAGATCCCGCCTGTCGACACTATCGGCCGTACACTGTACCAACCACGTACTCCAGCAGGTAGCGAGTACACGTCGGTTCTGGCAGCCCTTCCTACAAGAGATCCGCGAACGGGCAAGCCCTGATATGGGTGAATTACTACGCGCGCATTGCCCGTGTGGCTATGAGCAAGAGAAGATTTCAGTCGGCGGCGGCATTATAGCGAAGCCATCAATTGTAGCATGGTGCGCAGGGTGCAAGCGACACGTTTCTGTCAGCGAGCGCAGGCGTAAGTGCCGCGAGTGCGGCGGCGATGTCGAGCCGCTTGGGCGGGAGGAAGACGGTTGGCTGGATGTGGGCAGCAAGTACAGATGTGAGATGTGCGGCAACGACAGCCTGAGTTTCGATATTATTGCTTTCTGGGACTGATGTCCCTGTTTGTAGCGAAGGCATTCAGAAAAATCGAGAGCTATTGAGGTAATGCAATGGAGTCCCACTTTTCGTCAGGGGTTGCTGGCAAAAAGTGCGCGTCGTGCAGTTCCACAGCCAGGCCGGCCTCTTGCAGGATTACTCCCAAAGCTTTGCCGAGATTTCTGTCGATAAAGTATACCAATCTTCAGGCCGCGTGCTCGTATTGTATTGCTGCCCGCATCTCGTCAATGGATAGGTCGTAGTCCGCCGCAACAGCTTCCAGCGACTCACCAAGATCGATACGTTCTGCCAGAGCTTCCGTACGTACCCCAAGCCTGCGGATAACCGGGCGCCCAAAGGATACACCGGGATCAATAGTAATCTGGAATGCTGATGGCAAACCCTCGGTTGCCAATTGAGGGTGCAGACGAAGTGGATACTGCCATTCGTCCCATTCAATATGACGTAGGCGAGCCATGAAAGCCGTCTTGAGAGCTATCTGACCACTGGCAGACAGTTGAAGTAGCTCGCCATAGCGCTCGAGGAAGATTGCCCCATCAGCTGTGCACAGTTTCTCGTGCAGAAGGAGCCGGTCAATCCCCAGTTCCCGCCCGGCATAATCCAATGCGGTGCGAACCGCCTTGATTGGCACGGAAAAATCCACCCGCAGGCTCGCAAGAACATAGGCTTCAATCAGGTTCCAGAATGACAGGCGCACCGGATCGGCAGCGGCTGGCTTGATCAGCGCTGTGGTACGTTGGCTGCCATCATTCACAGTTGTATAGCTGCGCCCCGACACCCATGAGCGAAGCGTCGTCGTGGGTATCCTGAGATACCTGGATGCTTCGGAAATCGTGTACGCAGGCTGATTGCGATAATCTCTGGCATGATTGTCTTCCATTGCTCCCTCCAAACTCGTTACTGATAACCTGATACCCTTTGCACACACCTCATGGTCCTTAAGGTTCGGCAAGGACGGCTGGGGGCACATTTGGAATCAGGCAGTCTTTAGCGCAGATTTGCCGTAACATCGCGTTGAAAGTAATTCTATCAGGTGAAAGATAAGTGCCGGATCGGCAGGCGCACAAAGTGGCGGTTTCGGCACTTTCTGCAGCGAAAAGATCCGCCGCCCGCGCGATGCAGCTATAAGCCCCATCAGCAGCCTAGACTCAACTCCGTCCAGGTAATCGGCCCATACCATTAACCACACCCTCAACATGAACCCGTCCACGCAACCATGGGTGCTCCTCTCTGCTGCCATTGTCAGTGAGGTCATCGGAACGTCCGCGCTCAAGGCGTCCGAAGGATTTACCAGGCTATGGCCTTCGGCAACCGTCGCGGTCGCTTATGCACTCGCCTTTTATCTTCTATCGCTTACGCTGAAAACGATTCCTGTTGGGGTTGCCTATGCCATATGGTCAGGTGCCGGTGTCGCGCTCATTACCCTGGTCTCATGGCTCTTCTTAAAGCAGACCATCGACCTCCCCGCGATAATCGGTATCGCACTGATCGTTGCAGGAGTGATTGTGCTCAACTTCTTCTCAACGGCGGTCCCACGCGGCTGAACCGCTTCCCCTCCCGCCATGCGCCTCTCCGCCCTCACCGCTGACATCACCACACTCCGCACCGACGCCATCGTCAACGCGGCCAACTCCACGCTGCTCGGCGGGGGCGGTGTCGATGGTGCGATTCATCGTGCGGCGGGCCCGGAGCTGCTCGCGGAGTGCCGCACGCTCTGTGGATGCCCGACCGGTGAGGCGCGGTCCACAAGGGGGTATCGGCTGCCGGCGCGCTTTGTGATTCATACCGTAGGGCCGGTCTGGCGGGGTGGTGGACACAATGAGCCGGAGCTGCTGGCGGCCTGCTACCGTAACTCGCTTATGGAGGCCGAGCGATTGGGGGTCGCGAGTATCGCCTTCCCGTGTATCAGTACCGGGGTTTATGGGTATCCCGCGGCGCAGGCGGCGGAAATCGCGGTGCGCACCGTACGCGAGGTCGCGCGCGAGGGGCTTCACCTTTCCTCCGTGACCTTCTGCTGCTTCTCCGACCACGACACAGCACTCTATCAGGCGCTCCTCGCACCCGAGTGACCGCCGAGGCCACTGGAACAGACGTCACACCCGCCGCTTGTCCCGGACTATTCCCCGAACCAGTTTCACTGAAGCTGTTTAGACGGCTACAACAGCCGGCTGAATCAACCGGCTGAACCAACTGTCACCCGTGGGCTGCGTTCACATCCGCAGCGCCGCTGGAACGTTTCATATTGGAGACAACATGCGTCGCCTCGCTGCTGCATTTCTGATCGCTCTTATCGCGGCCTGTGCCGTTAATCCAGTTACAGGGAAACGCGAACTGTCGCTCGTGTCCGAGTCCCAGGAAATCGAAATGGGACGCGATGCCTCAAAGGGCGACTTGCAAAGGGTCGGCGAGTACCAGAACGCCAAAGCTCAGGAGCTCGTGCGTACAATGGGGCTCGCAATGGCGGCCAAATCAGAACGCCCCAACCTGCCATGGGAGTTCCATGTGCTGGACCAGGCTATCGTTAACGCCTTTGCATACCCGGGCGGATTCATCTTCGTGACACGCGGACTCATGACGTACCTCAACAGCGAAGCGGAACTCGCTGAAGTCATCGGACACGAAATCGGACACGTCACTGCCAAACACAGCGTCGCTGCCATGTCGCAACAACAGATGGCGCAGATCGGACTCGTCGCCGGCAGCATCTTTTCAGAACGTGTTGCTTCAATGAGCGACGCACTCGGCACCGGTGCTACATTGCTCTTCCTCAAGTTCGGACGCGATGATGAACTCCAGGCCGATGCACTCGGCTTTAAGTACTCGCTCGGACTTGGTTACGATGTCCGCGAGTCGCCCAAAGTGTTTGAAACACTCGGCAGACTTTCTGCTCAGGCGGGCGCAAGCATCCCCGAATGGCAAAGCACTCACCCCGACCCGGGGAACCGCGTGCAGCGCGCACAACAGCGAATCGCTGGCGTGGCTGCCAGTGACCTCGATGGCACAAAGGTAAATCGCGACAGTTATCTGCGACTGCTGGACGGTTTTGTATTCGGCGAAGACCCGCGGCAGGGGTTCTTCAGTGGTACAACTTTCAAACACCCGGATCTCCGCTTCCAGTACGATATTCCGGCCAACTGGCGCTCAGCCAACATGCCGGAAGCTGTTATGTCGCAGGCGCCGGATCAGACTGCGCAGCTGCAGCTCATGCCCGCCAATGGTACCCCCGCACAGGTCATGCAGGAGTTCCTCGGACAACAGGGGCTAAGCAACATTCAGTCTTCGCAGACCACAATCAACGGACTCTCCGCAACACTCGCTCAGTTCGATGCCAAGACGGAACAGGGGACCATCCACGGCATCGCGGGCGCTATTTCGCACAACAATAACACGTATATGCTGCTCGGACTTATGGTACCCACTGCGGTGCAGACACGCGGACAGGAGATACTGCGAAGCATCCGGTCGTTCCGTGCACTGACCGATGCGGCGTCACTCAATGTGCAACCGGCGCGCATGTCCATCGTGACACTCCCGGAAGCGATGACGGCACAGACATTTGTGCAACGCTACCCAAGCAGCATATCTGCCGACGAGGTTTACATCATCAACGGTGTTCAGGCGTCGACCATGCTTGCCAAGGGGATGCTCGTCAAGCGGGTAACCGGCGGCCTCGCGCGCTGACAACAGCGCCAATGCACGTTCTTGTTGAGCAGCTGAGCCGGATCGACAGCGAATATCCACTTAAACGGAAGATTCTCTTTTGTTCTGACCTTGTGTTTGGTCAGGAGCTGCTCACATCGCTTGCAGTAAAGCAGGGAAGCTGGGTAGGGTGGGAGCCGCTGACGCTACGCGGGCTCGCACTCCGTATGACGCGGCATGCACTCGCCAGTTCAAAGCGGTTCATGGCAAGTCATGTGGAATGCACAGCGCTCGCAGAAAACGCGATTGACAAGGTTGTAAGTGAGTTGCACCCGCTGATCGCAGAGCTTGCGACAGATGCCGGAATGCGGAGCGCGATAGTAGGCGCGGTGCGTGAACTCCGAAACGGCGGCGTAAGCGCCGGTGCTCTACGAGGCAAGCGCGGTGAGTTCAACGCATCACTGGCTGCGGTGCTTGATGCTTACACCGCGCTTCTTGAAGATGAGAAGCTGGCAGACGATGCCTGGCTGCTGGAACAGGCGCTCGCTGTGTTCGACCAAGAGTTTCGCTATGCAGCGGGAGACGCAGTGGCGTTCATCGCACCGGAGCCTACTGCAACTGGGTTGAGCGGCAAGCTGCTGGACAAGGTGAAAAGCGCAGGTGCGCATGAATTGACCGGCACACCTGAACCGTTGCCGCCAGCCGGTACACGGTTCATGCGTGCGGATACAGCTGCCAGTGAACTTCTCGCAGTCCTGCGCGACGCTGCGCAACACAATGCGCGCTTCGATGAAGTTGAGATCGCATGTACCAATACGGATCTCTACGGTGTGGAGCTGGACGCGCTTTGTACCCAGGCTGGGATTCCGGCTACGATGTTGCGAGGCGTTCCGTTATTTGCGACTCGACCGGGCCGCACTGTCAGTCGCTGGCTGGAGTGGCTGGAATCGGGTCTTGATTCCGATGTGATTGTGCGCGCACTTGAGGCCGGTGATTTCGTATTGAATGGTCACGACGGCGCAACGCTCGCTTTTTTGCTTAAGCGTGCACGGGCTGGGTGGGGGCGCGCGGCCGTTGCCACTGCTGCCGTACGGTTGCGTCGGATCGCCGAGCAGAACGAGATGGAGAAGACAGATGCGCGCGCAGAAACCGCAGTTGCTGCACTCCTCGAGACGCTGCTTGAAATCACACCCGCTGTACGCGATGCAACCGATGATATCGAGCCTGCGATACGGGTCTCGGAGATTGCCAGATCGGTAATAGCGCTCCTTGAGTTCAGTGATACGCATGATGGTGCTCCTGTGAGTTACCTGGTGGAGGCAGACGTACCGCAAGGGGCGGCTGACGCGCCGCCATCTACACCTGATCGCCACACTGTTATCCGAGTCCGGAACCACCTCCGCGCAGTCGTGGACCGCGTGCACACCACGCTCCCTGCCATCGCTGCAATTTCAGCGGTACGCGCTCAACTCGCACGTATCCGTACCTGGACTGGAAGTGCGCCCGAGCGCAGGCGGAACCGGGCAATCGGTGGGTACCTGTATCTCACCGACATTGCACACGCGGGTACAACCGGCCGCAAATATCGCTACATCGTGGGGCTGGACAGTGCAAACTGTACGCCGCGAGAGCAGTACTCCCCGTTGCTGCCGGACTCTGTGCGCGAGCAGTTCGTTGGTGCGCTCAGGATCTCGCGTGATGCGCGCCGCATACGCACTGAAGAAATTCAGCGCGCCATCGCTGCGAGTAACGCTGCACCTGTTCTGGTTTATTCCGAAGGAGGAAGCACAGGTGGAGCTGGGGATGCCAGTCATGTTCTTCTTGAGGCCTGGCGCAGTGTACACAACAACCCCGGCGCGACGTACGCAGACATGCGAAGCGATATCGGTGTGATACAGGGCGCTGCCCCTGCTGCCGCCGATACCGCGGTTACAGAACGCGGCGTATGGCTCCAATTGCTGGAGTCCAGTCTCGACGCGGGCTTGCAGGATCTGACGCCACTTGTTTTTGAGATGCGTCCGCATGTGCGTCGCGGGCTCCGTGCTGCGCGTGAAATCGCCGAAGCACTGGAGCCCACCAAGCGGCATGGCTATCTCCCGGAAGTCACGAGCTTCGACATCCGTAACGGTGCCGCTATCAGCCCGTCTTCGCTTGAAGCCTTCGGTGCCTGCCCGCTTCGCTGGTTCTACAGAGACGGCATAAAGGTACGACTCCCGGATGCACCGCACCTGGAACCCGGTGAGTGGCTCGATGCACGCGACCGCGGCAGTATGCTGCACGAAGTATTCGCTGCCATTATCAAGGCGCGGTTGCATGAAACACACGCTGTGCCCGTTGGTAGTGCTGTGCATGCAGCAGAACGCGAGCGCGCCGATGCGGAAGCACTGCACATTATGGAGCGCATTGCTGACAACTGGAAACGGCGGGTGCCGCCACCGGGCGACCAGGCCTTCACTGTCGCGCTCAATGCCCTCCGCGAGGATATCAAAGTCTTCCTGACGCAGGAGCGGGCTTCGTGGCTCGCCGAACGCTTCGAGATGCTGGAGTCGGAGCGCGCCTTTGGCAGCGGCGACGACAACGCAGCGCTCCCGCTTCCCGATGGCACTACAGTTTCCGTTAAAGGGCGCATAGACCGGATCGACAGCGTCGGTGATGCCCTTCGTATCATCGATTACAAAACCGGTCGCGCGTTCGAGGTTAAAGCCAGGGATCCGTTCGACGGTGGACGTCGTCTGCAACTCCCGCTTTATGCGTTTGCGGCTTCCACCCTGTACAACAAGAACGTTGCTAAGGCGGAGTACCGTTTCCCGACCGTGCGGGGCGAAGGCGTTGCGCGTGAGTTCAGTGCACTCGACGCTACGCAACTCTCGGCGAAAGTCGGGATAATGGCAGCGGAGATTGCTTCGGGTCATTTCCTGCCGACGTATGACAGCAACGACTGCAGGTACTGCGACTATGCCGCTGTTTGCCGGGTGAGCGTTGATGCGTTCGGTAACGCGCACTCGCCGCGCGCTGCGTGGGGGAAGGAACACAAATCCGAAACTGAATATCAGCCGATGAACGAACTCCGGGGGCGCACTAAGTGACTGCAAAGCTGCTCCCGGATGCCGATGCACGCGACGCTGTACGCAACAGGCTGGATGTATCGATGCTCGTTGAAGCCGGTGCTGGCTCCGGCAAGACCACGCTTATAACCGACCGCATGCTCTCGCTTATCCGGAGCGGTGTGCCCGTGGAGCAGATCGCTGCGATAACGTTTACACGCAAAGCGGCCGCCGAGCTTAACGAAAGATTTGTTGCTGCCCTGGAACGCAATGCCGGTGAGTCGGATGCGGCAGCCCGCGCGTTGGCTGAACGTGACCGCATGTTCGTAGGTACGATTCATTCGTTTTGCGCGCGGCTGCTGCGCGACCATGCAATCGAGGCAGGAGTGTCACCGGGCTTCGTTGAGCTCGAGGCACTGAAAGAAGCAGAGTTCGCGAAAGACTTCTGGCGCACTTACCTGCTGCGCGCGCAATACTCGAAGCACCCGCAATACGAAGCGCTCAGAGAAGCCGGAATAAATGCGGCCAACCTGTTCCCGTACTTTCGCGATGTACACGCCAACCGGAACGCCACGCTCACGACAGTCGAGGCACCTGCGCCGCTGCCCGACGCTATAATCGACAAACTGAAATCGCTGCACATTGAGAACCTGGCGCTCAGCCTGCTGGCGCCCAGTGCCACATGGGGACTCCTCGAACGTCTTATTCACTTTAATCGCGAGTACAGCGCCAACCCCGAAGCGTGGCTCTCCAGTAGCGCACGCGTTGCGCAATTCCTCCGCACCTTGTCCCGAAACCCGGACCGACCCGGGTTCCTTCCCAACAAAACGCTCCTCGGCCGCACCAACGACGCCAAGGCGCCAGTCAACAAGCTCCGCGATCTATACGCCGAGTTCGTCCAGAATGCGCTCCCCATGTGGGAGACGAAATGGGCGGCTCATGTCTATCCACGCGTAGTTGAGTTTCTCCAAGCGGCAAGCGACGCAGCCGTTGATGAACGACGTCGGCGCGCGCTCTTTACATTCGATGACCTGGTGCTTGAAACTGCGCGCCTCTTGCGCGAACGACCGGCGTTGCGACAAAGCGTCGGTCGCAAGTGGACACGCATCCTGATCGACGAGTTCCAGGACACAGACCCGGCGCAAGCCGAGATGGCCATGTGGCTGGCTGCACCCGCAGCGGCAGGCTCAGACTGGACGACGGTGCAACCGGAAGCAGGACGGTTATTCCTCGTGGGCGACCCCAAGCAAAGCATATATCGGTTCCGCCGCGCAGATATCGAAACGTATGAATCAGTGAAACGCACGATCGGTGAAAACGGACAGGTTGTGCAGCTCACCAGCAACTTCCGCTCGGCGCAGGCAATTGCCGATGTGGTGAACGGACATTTCAGTGACGCTTTTGGGAGTAGTGCGAACAACGGCGTCAGCAGCGGCATCAGCAGCGCCGCCAGCAACGGCGTTAACAGCAGCGGCACCAATACGCCAAACAGTGCGCCGATCCAGGCGCCGTTCGCACCGATGAACCCGGCAGGCGCTGTAACTACACGCACGACCGGCACCGTAGCGCGCTACATCGTCGAACCAATACCCAAAGAAACACCCAAAGACATTATCAAACGCGACGCTCAACTCCTTGCGTCGTGGATCTACCAGCGCATCGTCAGTGGTGACCGTGCTCCAAAAGACTTCCTGATCCTTACCTCACAACGGAGCGCGCTCCGTGCATACGCGCGTGCACTCGCCGAGTACTCGCTCCCTGTTTCCGCCAGCGGAATCCAGTACGAAACGGATGCTCTCATCAACGAACTGATCGTGATCCTGCGGGCAATCGCCGAGCCCGCCAATGGCGTACAGGTAGTTGCTGCTCTGGAAGGGATCATGTGTGGTGCAACCCACGAAGAGTTGCTCAACCATGGTGGCAATTGGATAATCACCGCACCGCCGCACGAAAGCAGTTCCAACGTAGGCCGCGCACTCGCTCAGCTGCATAACTGGTGGCAGTTGTCATGCCGACTCACAGTTACCGCACTCATCGACCGTATCCTCGACGATCTCGCGCTTCTGCCACTCCTTGCATCCGGCGAACTTGGCGATTCGCGTGCGGGCTCGCTGCTGGGTATGCTGGCAGCGCTCCGCCAGTTGCAGAGCGATACCTCAAGCATCGAGTCTGTAATAGACGCCATTGAACTGATGCAACAGGCGGAGGAATCGCCGCCCTCGCTGCTCCCGGACAAGAGCGATGCAATTCGCATTATGAACCTGCATCGTGCCAAGGGGCTTGAATCCAAAGTCGTGATTCTTGCAGCACCGGTGCCGGACAAAGGGCGCAATAAAGTACCCTCGCTGGTCGTGCTGCGCGATGCCAATGGCACAATGCAGGCATCACTTTGTGTTACCGAAAAGGACGGGCTGGTTGCTGCACCTGAGGGTTGGGATACAATCGTCGCGGAGGACCAGAGACGACAACAGGCAGAAATAGTGCGGCTGCTGTATGTAGCAGCAACACGTGCAGAAGAAGAGCTCGTCGTATCGCAGCACATCGATGCAGCAGGCACTACTGGTGACCTGAGCATGTTGAGCCCGTGGGCGCCACTCGCTCACATGCTCACTGACACACCTGCAATGGAGATGGTCGCAGCAGATGCACCGCCCCGTGGTGCCAGCAAGGATACCGACGGGTTCCGTACGCGCTTCACGTCACTGCAGGAACGCCATATAAAAGCGCTGCAACCGCGTTACCGACTCACATCGGTAACCGAAGTGGCTCAGAGCGCGCGTGCAGGCAGCACACCAATAGACGAGTCATATACAGCCGCTGCGCATGCTCCGACCGACACAGCCGCTACGGACCGCGAGTCGGTGATACGTGCCACACCACCCGAACGCCCGCATGCGCCCCGCTTCGACGACCCGGACATTGTTCAGGATGACTCGATAAGCGCTGAGTCTTCCTCTGTGTATGGACTCAACATGGGGAACGCTGTGCACGCAGTTCTCGACGAACTGCTGCGCGGCCGACCCGTTGGTGAAATGCCTGGCCTGATTGATGCAATCGCGTGGGAGGTATGGGGGCGTGAAGGCACCAGCGACGAACACAAACCACGGCTCGCCGGCCTGGTAGCCGAAGCGATGTCGTCGCCAGTATGGCAACAACTCGAAGCGCATCGCGCGTCCGGGACAATCGCATCTGAGCTCCGGGTTGCAGCGCTGTCAACCGAGCCCACGCTCATCCTCGACGGTGTCATCGACGTGCTTTCCATCGATAACAACCAGGCGCGCGTAATAGACTGGAAGACGTCGGGAGGCGAACGCAAACTCCACGAACATCTCCCGGCCTATGAAATCCAGCGTCAGCTCTACGCCGAAATCATGCGCCGCAGATCAGGACTCGATGCCAGCAGTGAACTTGTGATTCTGCGACACGACTGATGTCTACCGGGCTGCACCGGATACCGCGGAGGCTGCGCGCGTACCGCCCATTCGCGGTTGCGCGCGCCTTTACGAGTGGCGTCCGCGAAGCGGAATTCCGCTCGATGATCGAGGCGATCGATGGCACGCCGATGCACAGCTCGCCACCGGTCCGACTCCTTGTCGATGGTAATGTCACCTTCGATGTCGTACTCGAAGCACTCGGCAAGGCCACGCAGGAGATCCTGATCGAAACGTACATCATGCGCGACGATCAGATCGGCACTGAGTTCCGTGACGCAATGGCCGCTGCGATCACGCGCGGTGTGAAAGTTTCGCTGCTTGTGGATGCTGTAGGTTCTGCAACAACCCGGGGCGGCTTCTGGGAGAAACTCAAAGTCGATGGTGTGGTGGTACGTCACTTCCATCCGTTTCTGCGTGCACCGCTTCAGCTCTTTCAACGCGATCATCGGAAGATCATTGTAGTCGATCGCAACGTAGCATTCACGGGCGGATTGAATATCGCCGAGGAGTACGGTTCATCGCTGCTGCCACATGGTGGTGCGTGGCGTGACACGTTTATCCGTGTTGAGGGCACGGTGGCGGCAGAACTTGCAGCGGTTTTCGCAGAAGGGTGGGACCGCGCGAAAGGGCCGCCACTGGAAGGACTGGAGTACGTGTCGTGGGCAGAGGGGATTGTGGTGCCGCGTGGTGTCGTCAACGCACTGACGCCGCAGGCATTGCGAGCCCGGGCCATGCAACTTCTTGCACATTTGCGCGACCGTCGCAAAGGCCGGCATATCGAGCGTACGCACAAGCCCGTGACCGATGGCAAAACCTGGATCGCGGTGCTCGACCCGCGACCTGGGCGCGCGCAACGCGAAACACTTGCGATTATGTCAGCACTGCTTGGCGGTGCGCGACAAAGACTGTGGATCACCACGCCATACTTTGCGCCACCAACACGTGCACTACGGGTGCTTGCACGCACTGCGCTTACCGGTGTTGATGTCCGGCTGCTGTTGCCGTCGCGGACGGATGTAAATCTGCTTAAGCATGCCGCTCATGGTGCGTACTCGTATCTGTTGCAGCACGGCGTCCGCATATTTGAATACAAAGCGGCAGTACTGCATTCCAAGACATTCGTAGTGGATGGCTATGTCAGCATGGTGGGTTCTTCCAATCTGGATTACCGGTCCTTCTGGCTTAACGCAGAGTGCAACCTGCTGGTATTCGACGAAGGGTGCGGCAGTGCGCTGGAAGAGGCATTCCTGAACGACCTCAAAGTAAGCGAGGAGATAACACGGGAAGCGTGGTCGAAGCGGGGGGTGTTTCATACCGGGGTGGACTTCGTGGCCCGCTCCCTGCGCTGGGCACTCTGAGGCCGGCTGGAGCGCTCAACTCCGTACCGCCATTGTGAGGGATTCCCCGACCACAGTCACCCGTTCTGCCCATAGCCCGGAGGGGGTGCGCGTCCTATAATTGTAGATTCAATCACTCAGTTTCCTCTATCTGACCAGCCAGGATCTGCCCTGTGACTGCAGGTGCGATGATCACCTCTACCAACGATGACGACTCCCGGAGCGGCCGCGCGGCTGGTCCGGTAATTGTGGCGTGCGACGGTACCGCGAGCGACGATCTGACGTTCGTGGCGTCGCGGGCTGCTGCCAGTGCATTGGAAACCCGTGTCGAAGTACTGGGTGTCTGCCCACCTGCCGCCGATTACGTGACCGGTGCGGATCTTGTCGACGAAGTGGAAGCCGTCGATGAAGTGCACAGGAAGACGATGGCAGAGGACGTCCGTCGTTTCATATCTGCCGCGGCTGCAGGTGATATCAGCTGGCCAGTGCATATCACTGTCGGTGCCCCGTCGCGCACTCTGGCAGACGAAGCGCGCGCCAGGGATGCCTCGCTCCTCGTGATGGGGATCGGACGGCATAACCCACTCGACCGGCTCTACGGTACCGAAGTCACTCTGGCCACCGTGCGCGAGTCGGAAGTACCGGTTCTTGCCGTTGGGAAGACTTTCCCCCCTGTGACATCGGTAGTGGTAGGGATCGATTTCAGTGCAGCCAGTATACGTGCCGCCTGTTATGCAGCGAGACTGCTGCACGGACGCGGGCGACTGTCGCTGGTGCATGTGCGCCCTCAGTTCACGGAAGTATCAGGCGAATGGAAACGACTGGATGCGGAATACTCGCGTCAATTGCCGCAGCTGTTTGAGTCGCTGCAGTCCGGCATAAGTGTTCCCGCAGGGACAACAGTTGAAGCGCTGACACTGCGCGGTGATCCGGCGGCTACGCTGCTCGCTTTTGCACAGCAGCTTGATGCGTGCCTTATCGCAGTCGGTACACAGCGTCAGACACCTGCAGAACGCGCAGCTGTTGGGAGTGTTGCAACGCGCGTATTGCGTACTTCGCGGTGTACCGTACTCGCCGTACCCGCCGAAGCCGTCGTCAGAAAACCCGCAGGTTGAAGTACCTGCGCGGGTTGGCTTTGATGTCCTGAACCAGGGCACGGAGCTCAAGCACAAGCGAATCGCTGCTCCGGTACAGATGCGGGTCATTCACCATCATTCCAAGTGAACCCTGTCCGCTGTTCACCTTGAAGATCACTGAATCGGTGCGCTGAACTGTTGTTGCAAGCAGTCGCTGTGTGTTGTCAACATCATTGGCAACAGCGCGCAATCTGGTGGCTGCCTGCAGCAATTCATCTGCGGCGCGACGCGAAGATTCAATCAGCTGCGACAGCTCACCTCCGCTTGTCGAGGAATCAGCACGCGCAGCGATCCTGCTTGCGGCAGCAGCAGTTTCATTGATCGATGCAACGCCTTTTTCAACCTCAGCCGTGATTCTGTCGAGGCTTTGCATCTGCCGGTTGACGATCTGTGAAAGATCGGAGGAGGCTTTGGCAAAGCTGCGTATCGACTCGCGCATCTCGCGTGCGGCGTCATCGTCGAAAGCCACCTGTACACGTTCTGCCACCTGCGCAACATCCCCGGCGATGCGCCCTGCGATGCTTGTGAGTTGCGCGATGTCGGGGAGCACCGCACCGGGGAGCGTGTCGTGTGTAGTGCGCGCTTCGGCAATGAGTGAACGGAGTTCGCGGTCGGCGGGCATCCCACTCGATGATGCCACAGTTGCCTGCCACTCACCGAAGAGACTCGAGGATGCAATGAGAACCACGGGGTCGGCAGGGAGAGTGATGTTATTGTCGATGCTGAGTGTAAGCACGACCCACCCGGACTCGCCGAGCAGGATGGACTGTACACGTCCGGCACGGACACCGCGTATCACAACAGGGTGGCCAGGTGTAATGCCGCCCACATCTCTTGTGCGCACAAGAACCGTCTGTGCCCGCCCTTTGATATCTGCCTGTTTGAGCCACAGCACGGACGCGATGATGATCACCGTGAAAAGGATCACGGTGAGTCCAACGATGAAGTCGTTGTTATGACGCACTGATTTCATATCGCTCATAGTGATTCCGTCATCGGAGTTCCTTTCCTGTCAGCCATACGAGTGCCCAGAACGCATCAAGCACGAGGATCATAACAGCGGAGATCACAACAGCGCGCGTTGCACCGCGTCCGACGCCTTGCGCACCGTTGTCGGTATTGAGTCCTGCATAACAACCTATAAGAGAAACAGCAGCACCGAAGCTGGCAGCCTTGACGAGTCCGTACCGCACATCGAATGCTGAAAAGAAGATACGCACGCCTTTAAGGAACTGAGGCGTGGTGAGATCGAGCAGGAGCAGCGATGCCAGCCATCCGGAAAGGAGTCCGACGATCATGGCTGCGCCGACAACGACTGGAAACATGAAGGTGGCAGCCAGGACCCGTGGTGCGGCCAGATACGCCACGGGGTCGAAGGAAAGCGTTTCGAGGGCATCGATCTGTTCGGTGACGCGCATCGTTCCAAGTTCGGCTGCGATGTTGGCGCCAACCCTGCCCGCGAGCGCGAGTCCTGTAAGCACCGGCGCGAGTTCAAGCGTTACCGTTTTCTGAACGAGAGTACCAACAAAGTACGGCGGCACGATATCGCCCACTGAGTAGCTGGCGAGGAGCGCCAGCACGATCCCGGTGAAGAGCGCGATAAAGATCCCGATGGGGAGGGAGTCAACGCCGAGCGTGCGGGCGTGGAGGGAAAGCTGGGGGAGCCACTCGCTGGTGTGCCGGAGCGATCGGACCACCTGCACCACGAACGCCGCGCCACGCCCCACCGGTTCCAAAGCCCGACGGGTGTACCCTCCGACCGCATTAACTAGGGCGACATCCATCCCGGAATCTGGCCTGTCGGCGTGGGAATTGTCAGCGGCCGGCGGTTAACAGTGGTTCCGGCCGCCCGATTGACGCCCGGGCGATGATCTATTATCCATATATCCGGATAAACGGATATTCAGTTTCAGGGGCCGAGCCGTCTCTGCGCGCACGCTGCGCCCGTGAGATCGATCATCCATATATCCGGATAAACGAATATGACTACCATCAGGACACCTATTCACGGACGGCTACAGGAGCTCGCCGACGCTACTCGGTGCCGGCTACTCGCGGTGCTCGAAGGGCGGGAGCTCACCGTCGGGGAACTCGCGCAGGCACTCGCGCTGCCGCAGAGTACCGTCAGCCGACACCTGCGGATTCTCGCCGGTGACGGTTGGGTGACTTCGCGGGCGGAAGGGGCGAGCCGCTGGTACACCATGTCGCCGCTCCTCGACGAGGACAGCGACGCCCTCTGGGCACTCGTGCGCGGCTCGCTTGTGGCGACCGCAACAGCGCTCCACGATGCCGATCGCGTAGCCGCAGTTGTCGCGCTCAGACGTAGTCGAAGCGAAGAGTTCTTTGCAACCGCTGCCCGCCAGTGGGATGATCTCCGCACGCAACACTTCGGCGCAGGCACTGAGCTCGTTGCCATGCTTTCTCTCCTGGATCCGGCGTCGGTTATCGGCGACCTGGGGTGCGGAACCGGGGTGCTCTCCGAAGCGCTCGCTCCGCATGTCGCCCAGGTCATTGCGATCGATAAATCCGATGAGATGCTCGCAGCTGCACGTGTACGCACAAGCGACTTCCACAATGTCACCATCGCGAACGGTTCACTCGAATGTCTTCCGATCGGCGATGCGTCGCTTGATATCGCGGCTATGGTGCTCGTGTTGCACCACGTTGCGCAGCCAGCCATCGCCTTCCGTGAAGCGCGGCGCGTTCTGAAACCCGGCGGCCGGCTTCTCGTCACCGACATGAGACCACACGAACGCGAAGAATATCGTCAACAGATGGGACACGTCTGGCTCGGCTTTGACGAAACAACACTGAACAGCTGGGCCACGGAAGCTGGATTCTGCTCCATACGATTTACACCGCTCCCTGTAAGCCTGGCGGTCGCTGGGCCGCCACTCTTTTCGATGGTGGCTACATGAACGAAGTACACCAACCCGAACGTTTCAACCTGAGGACCATATAGATGACGACAGCAGTCATGACCGGCACTACAGCGCCAACAGACCGGCCGGCTTTTGCAGTGAAGGATCTCTCGCTCGCCGAATGGGGACGCAAGGAAATCCGGCTCGCTGAATACGAGATGCCAGGCCTTATGGCACTCCGCGAAGAGTTCGGTGCAGCCAAACCACTCGCGGGCGCACGCATCATGGGCTCACTCCACATGACAGTGCAGACCGCTGTGCTCATTGAAACGCTTGTGCACCTCGGCGCCGATGTGCGCTGGGTGTCGTGCAACATCTTCTCCACGCAGGACCACGCAGCAGCGGCCATTGCAGTCGGCCCCAACGGGACCACTGATAAGCCCGCAGGTATACCGGTCTTTGCATGGAAAGGTGAAACGCTCGAAGAGTACTGGTGGTGCACTGAGCAGGCGCTTATGTGGCCCGATGGCAAAGGCCCGAACCTTATCCTCGACGATGGTGGCGATGCCACTCTTCTCGTTCACAAAGGAAAGGAATTCGAAGCCGCTGGCGCTGTACCTGCATTCGATGCAGACAATGACCCGGAAGAATGGGGTGTGATCCTGGATCTTCTCCGCGCACAGCAAACTGAAAACCCGGGGCGCTGGACGCAGGTTATCGCTGACATCAACGGCGTATCCGAAGAAACCACAACAGGTGTACACCGCCTCTATGAAATGGAACGCGCAGGCACACTGGCGTTCCCGGCCATAAACGTCAACGACGCTGTAACCAAGTCCAAGTTCGACAACCTCTACGGCTGCCGCCACTCCATCGTCGATGGCCTGAACCGCGCCACGGACGTTATGCTCGCCGGCAAAGTATGCGTCGTACTTGGCTACGGTGATGTAGGCAAAGGGTGCGCACAGGCGCTTAAAGGACAGGGTGCCCGTGTTGTGATCACGGAAATCGACCCGATCTGCGCACTGCAGGCCGCGCTCGAAGGGTATCAGGTGGTGACACTCGATGACGTCGTTGAGACCGCCGATATTTTTGTTACTTCAACGGGCAACAAGGATGTAATCACTGTAAACGATATGCTCCGCATGAAGGACAAAGCCATCGTGGGCAATATCGGTCACTTCGATAACGAAATCGATATGGCCGGCCTCAAGCGGCTCAAAGGGGTGAAGCGTATCAACATCAAGCCACAGTACGATGAGTTTGTAATGCCGAGTGGTCGGTCAATACTGGTGCTTGCAGAAGGTCGGCTTCTTAACCTGGGTTGCGCAACAGGACACCCGTCGTTCGTAATGAGCGCCAGCTTCACGAATCAGGTACTGGCGCAGATCGAATTGCATACAGCGTCTGATAAGTACGAGCGCAAGGTTTACACGCTCCCCAAGCACCTGGACGAAAAGGTAGCGCGGCTGCATCTGGACAAACTTGGCGTGCATCTCACCGAGCTGAGCGCCGAGCAGGCTGCGTATATAGGGGTACCGCAGAAAGGGCCGTACAAGCCGGACCACTACCGGTACTGATGGCAGCGTGCGCGCCGGGTGAATGTGCCGGCACGCAGCAGCGGTGACGGCGTTGCTGCGTGTACTTGTGACGCGCTGTCACCGTTATACAGGAAGGCACCTGGAGCTACAACTGCTCCAGGTGCCTTTGATTATCTGTTTATTACCGGTCTCGTATAAACAGCCGGTACCGGGTAGCCCATGAACCACCTTGATCTGAGCCTCTCTTCAGCTGAAACCATGGACATGTCCCGCACAAACGGAAGAAGCGCGATTTGCTGCGGACTCAATATTGGGGCGACGATGTCTATCTGCGACCAGAAGAGCGCCCAGTAGTTTTTCTCCACGGTAGCTGCGCTGTCAAGCGCGACTTGCCCTGCACCGTCGCGCTGAGTTGCCAGGAACTCACCCAGTGGCCTGTGAAGTGCGCGCACGCTGTCACCGAAGATGGAGTCGGCTCTGATCAGCGCATCCTGTTGCGAATTCGTCAGGAAGATTGAGTCGCTTTGCGCAAGTACAGCGCGTGAGATGCTGGACGTCTGAGTCATGTAGTACACCATGATGGAGTCGGCCGAACGCGGCTCCCACTCGCCATTTACTTTCATGGGCTCAAGCGCGCGGCGCATCTTCTGTACGTCGTACCTGGTTGAGAAGTCGTACGAGAAATCGAGTGTAACGCGGAAAGGTGAGCGTGAGAGAGTCCGGAACGCGCGGGTGTCACCGAATCGCGGGTTTACATCGTAGCGGAACTTCTGCTGTTGTGCATCGAATCCACGCGGTATAAGGAGTACCGGATCGGGGATGCTCTGCGCACCCCAGCCTTTCATGTTGTCCGAGCCGTTGAACAACTGATCCAGTCCGGCCAACGGGTTTTCAAAGACCACATTCATGCTGAGCCCGCGCATCGCGACTGCGCGCGGCAGGCGCGGCCGCCAGGTGGCATGCAGCTGCTGTGTCCATGGCCCGCGGCAACTGTTCCGCCCGGCTATGTCACCGCGCTGTGCTTCAAGGCATGAACGCACGCCGGCCGGCGCAGATGCAATGAGCGACGAGATCGCGCTGCTCAACTCCGGGTCGCCCGATTGTACACCGGGGATAAAAGCTCTGTCGCCACCGCGGCCGTCGCCGTTCACATCACCCTGAACAACCGGGGTGTAGGGCATACCGCTTTGCACACGCGAATACAGCGTGATGTTGCCGAGTTTTGGCACGGCAACTCCACCCTGCAACACGAATGCATGCCGGACGTCACTGGCGCCCGTTGCCCATTCAATGTCGCGTGGGTCGCCCAAGCCCGCGCCATCGAAGCCACGGTACTGACGGAGTGTGCGTTGCAGAGTATATGAAAGCGACGAGTAAAGAGACCATCCCAGCGATGATCTCCGAACATCAGGCTGGATCGTTGCAGTGATTTGCCCACCATAGCCTTTCAGGTCACTTGTGCGCATTGCGACGCGCCCGAATGCGTCGGATGTGCGGGCTTCAACCGGGGATACTGCTCCGGATGCCGCATCGATCGATGCAGGGGATACAAACACAGGCCTGTTGCCTTCGTCGGTAAGTGCGAACCGTTGCGTGCCGCTGAAGTTGGCATCGACAGTTCCTGGTTGTGAAAGATCGTACGAGCCCAGTGCATCAAGGCGCGTTCTGAGTGCTCCGAAACGGGATTCCCATCCTAGTGTGGCGCGCCAGCTGCGTGGTGCATCAAAGCCAGGATCCAATAGCGCAACAGATGGCGCACGTTCACCCAGCACACCACTGCCGTCGGTGCATGCGTTGGGCGGCGACCAGGTACCGCTGTTCATATCATTCCAGTCGGGGATCGGCACTGCGGCTCCGATGCACGAGAGATAGAGTGTACTCCCCGGGAGACCAGTACTGCCGACCGCGTCTGCCAGCATGGAGGGTTTGTAGATGTCGCGGAACTCGCCGATACCGCCGCGTACGAACCCCAGTGTTGGGCGGTAGTAAGTGCCCACGCTGGTCATCTGCGAGAAGTTACCGTTCTCCCGTTCGCGGTTATAGGTCCATGTAAAACCGACACGGGGGGAGATGTGCAAGCGCGACGGTGCCACACCTGTCTCGACATTTAGTGCGTTTTCGAGCGCACTGTTTACCGGAGGCGCGGTTGCAAAGCTGTTGGCTTCAACGCGCGCACCATAGATCATATTGAACCACCGTGACGGTGTCCACTGGTGCGCAAGAGCTGCTGCTCCGTTAAGTGTAGTTGCAGACCGTTCTGGTTGCTGGATTGTGCGCGAGTAGGACGCGGGCTTGTTGTTAAGGAAGTCGTCGAGTGAGCTATAGCTGTAGCTGCCGAGCTGGTTGGTTGTTGCATTCTGGTTAAGACCGTCTGCGCGGAACCAGAGTTGCGACTTGAAGCGGTGTTTGCTGCCGCGCGCCATCCAGATCAGTTCGTTGGAAGCTTCGGCGGTCCATCGGGAGTCGTCTGCATCAAAGCCCTGATTCCCACCGAGTGTAAGTGAAGCCAGATCTTCCGGTGTGGTGGCGGTGGCAGATTGCACGAGCACGCGCGCGGATGGGATCCTGCTGTAGGGCTCCATCGCAGATGCACTCCGGCTCATTCCCATACGATTGTACATGAGCCCGTTGTGCGATTTGCCGACGTACTGTGCGTGCAGGAACTGTGCGCCGATGGTGTTCTGGCTGCTCTTTCCACCGGATGCGGGGGCAGTGAGCGGGCCGTAACCAAGTGCGCCCTGCCGGTCGGCGGAGAGGTACGTCGTGAGTGTAAGTGTGCGCAGCGAATCGCGCACGTCATCGAAGCGGCCCAGAAGCGTTATGCCATCGGTTGCGCGAAGATCGGGTGCACCGTTACCGGTCAACGGAATGCCGCGTGCTTCTGCGCCGGTAAGGAGTTCCGATGCAGCTTCGGGTGCAACACCTGCCTGGCGCATCAGGTGTGCATCGAGTGATGTGAGTGTGGCAGGAGTCGAAGAGTTGCGTCTTACTTCTGCGGAAACGTTGTAGACGAGTATGTGCCGTATAGCTTCGCCGTCTGCACCAACGCTTGCGCGCAGCCCCTGGTTTCGGAGTCCCATGGAGCGGCCGATCGGATCCGTGAGTTGCAGTGCTGGTGTATCAAACGTGAAGAAGGATCTGCGGGTCTGGTAGCTGCGGTTGCCGCGTCCGAGCCGCACGTCGATGTTGGCACCTGAAAAGCCACCGCGTGTTGCGTCGAAGGTAGCGCCACTGACTCGCATTTCGGTGTTTGCAGCTCGCGGCAGTGAGCCGCCGGCCATGGCCATGCCATTCAGTGTAGTGAGATTGGATTCCGCAGACGCGCCGAGCATTACAGGGCCGGCACCGGTCATGGTCATCCCCGGGATAGTGCCCGCCATTGCGTTGATATCACCGGCCGAACCAGGGAGGACCTGACCATCGACGCCGGCTTTCCACTGTTCACTTGCGCCGGCTTCGCTTGTGGTCGGGCCGATACGCTCGGTGGCACGCACGGGTCGTGAAGCAGTGGTCACGACCTTTTCGAGGACGGTGAGGTCGAGTGCCAGTGTGAAGTCGGCAACGAGCTCCCGTTCGTTGCTGATGCGCTGGACGCGCCGCCTCGCGCTCCGATAGCCTGTGAACGCCACGTGCACGAGATAGTCGCCCGTGCCCGGGTCGAAGGTGATGGAATAGCGACCGGCGGAGTCGGAAGTGGTGGTTTGTACGAGTCTGTCCGGCCCGCGCGTGATGGTAACGGCAGCGCCGGCTATGACTTTGCCGGAATCGCTTACAACTCGGCCGCGCACGATATCAGCTGCCTGCGCGAAGGCGGTCTGTGCGGTGGCACCGAGTGTGAGCGCGGCAGCGAGCGCGATCGCCGGAACGGATGTCTGGATGGATACGACAGGGAACAGTCTATACATATCAAGCGGAGCGGTGAGTAACACCGTGAAGAGGCCGAGCGGGAGGGTACCCGGTTAGCATGAGTTGCTGTTGGCGAGGGCACGACCTGATTGGTGCCCGTTTCGTGGTTCGATGGCTCAGGGCACTACTTGATACGTGCCCGTTTTGTGTAGCTATGGGTTAGGACACCGCGACCTGTGGAAACGTTGTGTCATCAGGGCTTACGTATGCGGCGCGGCGCGGGATTCAATGTGCCGCCAGGGCCAGGGCTCCTTAACCGGCCCGCCTTTCATGCGTCGAACAGGAGGTTCCCGGCGGGTGTATTTTACCTGAGCGGGACCGTGCCCCCGGGTGTACTGTTGCACCGTTTTCAGGTACCAACTCACTTATGCCAACGTGTCATTGCGTCATCGTGTGAAACCCAACGGATTGCCGGTGCCATTCAGGAGCGGTGTGCCGCGCGCCATGTCGGCTGCTGCTGCCTCTGGTGCTCGTGTTTTGCGCTGGCTGCCGTTTCTTGTTATTGCGGTGACCGCAGTCTGGAGCGCCGAGTTGCACGGCCAGCCGACACGCCCGGGTTCACCGTCCATTGATGTCAAGCGCATCAAGTTCGGGGTAGTCGAGTATACCCTTACACTCGTGAAGGAAGGCGAGGATGACGAGTACGTTGGTATCGTGCGCGATGAGATCCTGCCGTTCTTTGAGGCCGACCCTGTGCTACGGCGTGTGCAGGTACTTATCCGTTCGGGCGCAATGACGATCGACAGCACCTGGAGCGATGGTGAGAACCTGGCACCCAGGTGGCATAAGTCGGTTCAGCCGAAGCGCACGATTGAATTCGAGATGAGCGGTCTCGAGTTACGCGGCGTTATTGCTCCCAATGATACAACAGCAATCACGCTGGATACCACTTTCAAAGAGCAGGTATTCGACGCATCCAACTGGGATCTGGTTGTGCGTGCGTTGCCGCTCAATATCGGGGACGCCAGCACCATTGCCACCTGGGACGCTGAAAAGAAAGGTCAGCAGTACTCGGTGCGTGTTATAGACCGGCAGTCATGGAAAAACACCGACGTGATCCATGTAACCGTAGAGCTGGGTGGCGGTCGCATGGCACATGCGTGGTTCGATGAGAATACGCGTGTATTGTTACGCGTCGAGACACAGCTGAGCCCGGACACTGTGCTGCGACAGATTCTTAAGGGCAGGTAAGCAGCAACACTGTCGTCGCCGACAACGCGCGGCGCTGCGTTCCCGCTATACCTGTGCGTGAATCGGTACGTGCACCTGTGTGTGCACCTTTGCGCGCACGTTTAATCAGCCTGCCTGTACTACTTGCGAAAAAGTGATTCGATATGCCGAGCTGCTTCCTCCCGGATCGCCAGGTTCAGCGCACGCAGGCGACTCCGGCTTACCGGTGCAATTTCTCCGACCGTGGACAGAGCGTTCCTGTAGTAGTCGCTCCATGTCTCCAGGATGATCTGTTCGGTCTGGATGCTGCCACCGCGCGCGAGTGTATCGCGTGACAGCGCAGCCTGGGTTGCGAGCACACGGATTGCCACAAGTCCGATCTCATTCAGAACGTCGGTTGCTATTTCTGCACCGCCTGTTGCAAGGATCAACCCCGATGCAAGTGCACAGTTGCCAACATTCGCAAGGGTGTTGGCGCTCACCATCTCAATCCGGTCGCGATCGGTGTGATAGTACTGATCGGTGAAGTGCCAGAATAACACGGCGGGTATCTTAGCGTCCAGAAACGGAGAGTGATCGCTTCCGCCTTCGTACGGGTTGGATTTTACAACCCAGTTGGTTGTGCGTGCTCTGTCCAGGCAGCGCTGACGCGTAAAATCGTTGAGCCAGTGCGGACGGATAGCAGACACATCGAGCGGTCGGCCACCCCATTCGCTGTGCTGGTCTTCGCCGCGCACCCAAACAGCAGATGGGTCGGGCATTTTTTCAATCAGAAAAGTACCGCCCGTAAGTTCGGTGTTCTCACCCACCATATCGAGTGACATCCCCCACTTGATACCTGTACGGCGTTCCGCATCCTGCGTGATGAAGCGGCGCGTGGACCGGATCTCGTCTCCCCAGAGGAATGTCATGGTCCGCGTCGGGTTTGCCTGTCCGGACTTCACAAGCACAGCCGCAGTACGTGCGATCTCTGCCAGTAGGCCGACACCGGATGCATTATCGTTGGCACCTGGCTCCTGCACATGCGCGGAATAGACGAACCGCTCCTGCGGCAGCGTGGAACCACGGATTTCAGCCACTACAGTGCGTTCAGGGTTCTTGTCAAAGCGGGTAGCGGTAACCACATGCACCTTTGTCGCCGCGTCTTGCGCCAGCGCCGCGCGCATGGAATCGGCATAGGCAGGCGGGAGGAAGATCAGCCAGCCATTGCTGACGGTATCAAGCGGGATCGAACTGAAACCAATTGCAGTTACATTCTTCTGCGGCTGGTTGTAGGCCGGAAGCCGTTGCACAGCCAGAACACCCAGCGCGCCGTTCTGCATCGCACGCGGGAAAACAGAGCGCGCGGCACCGGTAGTGAACACTATACGGCCGCGCACATCGAGTTTAGTGAACACACTGTCCGCGCCGTTCCCGATATCAATAACCTGGGCGGTCACGCCGCCTGCTGGCGTGGAGCCGGAGTTGATCGCCAGCATATTGTGGTTAGTGGCCCAGCGCATGAGTGGCGCACTGCGACCAACGATCGTGAGCGATGCGGAATCGGGAGTCCACGCCGGAGCGTTCAATGGGTAGGACTCAATGCGGTAGGTAAGCCGGTCGGACGGTCGGCGCGTCGATTCTTCCACGTAGCCGGCTGCTCTGAGCAGTGCTACAACGGTATCGATGGACGCGTCGAAACCACGGTTACCCGGCAAGCGGAAGAACTGCTCGACAAAGGCAACGGTGGAAAGCGCGCGGTCGCCAGAGAGCTCTGAAGCAATTGCGCGTGATATGTTGTCGAACGCCGGCTGCGTGCTTTGTGCGGCAGCAGGTGTGATTGCCGGTATGATCGCCAGTGTCAGAGCAGCGAGCGCTGCGCGAACGGCGTTACGAATATGCGTATTCAAGTGCGTGTTGCAGTGCGTGTTGCAGTGCGTGTTGCAGTGCGTGTTACAGTGCATGTTTGAATGTCTGCTCCAACTTCTCTTCATACATCCCGTAGCCTGACTACTGCGAATTGTGTCCAGTTGTCCAGGCGGTCCTGGATGCTGTGCGCCAGCACCGTCAGTTCATAACGCACAGCAGCAATTTCACTCGCTATTGCTGCCATCGTTACATCCTCAGCGATTGCCACATCCCGGGCTGCACCAGCTGTATCAAAGTGCACCTGCCGGCGTACCTGAGGGTGCGCTGCAAAAAAGCTCCCACACTGCGCGAGTGCGATAGGATGGCTCAGTACCGTCCTGATACTATCCAGTGTTGCGTCGGCCGGAGCCATGAGTGCGAGCTGTACCGGGACTGTGACAGTCGTGACGATTTCCGTACGTTCCTTAACTCTTTCAAGAGCCGCAAGTGAAGCATGAACTTCCCCCGCGATTGCGTTCTCCAGTGGTAGCACTGCGAAGTCCACAGCACCCGCGGTAAGCTTATGCGCCGCCTCGTCGAAAGTCTCAGAAGAGACGGACTGGGCGCCGCCTGGCCAATGTTGCGCAATGGCCATCTCGCTGAATGCGCCGGGCTCTCCCTGAAAGGAGACCCTTGGTATGGTCGGTTGTGTCATTGGTTATGGGCTGGCTGAAAAGAAACGACGCGCTCGCGCCTGGTCTTATCTTCCACCCTGAACGCCGATCCCGGAAGTACTTCCAAAAAGTTTTTCCCGGGATATTGACAGAACGAGTCGCACCGTACAGGTTCATTCCGTTATGACAAGCGCAACGATTTTCTCCCGCTATTACTTTACGCCGCTCCTCACGGAGTCCGGCGAGCGGTAGCGCGCGAGTAATCGCAGCATCGAAACGACGGGGCCCGTGAAGATCACGGGCTCTTTTTGTTTTAGAGCCCGTCACGGCCCGGTCCACAACTCAGATAACCGGGAATAAAGTATGATCATCGTAACAGCGAACGGCATCTCACCGGACGCACTGGATCGAATAATCGAGCATGTGGAGGCGGCTGGACTCCGCACCCACCTGAGCCGCGGCGAACGGCGGACGATTATCGGCTGTATCGGAGACGCGGAACGCCTTTCAGCGTCCGGAGTCCGGTCACTCGAAGGAGTCGCCGAAGTCGTGCCGGTCCGTAAGCCCTACAAGCTGGCCTCACGCGAGTTCTCCAGTGGCCCCACCCGTATCGCTTTCGGTGATCCCGCTGAAACCATACTCGGCGGACCTGAACTGGTCGTGATCGCCGGGCCCTGCTCGGTTGAAGGGCTCGATATGCTTCAGCAGACGGCGCACTCAGTTCAGAAAGCCGGCGCGCGACTCCTCCGTGGCGGCGCTTTCAAGCCCCGCACATCCCCATACGCCTTCCAGGGGCTCGGCGAAGCAGGGCTCGAAATGCTGAGCCAGGTGCGAAGTGAAACCGGGATGCCCGTAGTTACCGAAGTAATGGACCCGCGGCATGTCGAACTCGTGGCAGCGCACGCGGATGTGCTGCAGATCGGGGCGCGCAATATGCAGAACTTCGCGCTCCTCAAAGAGGTCGGCAAAGTACACCGACCAGTGCTGCTCAAACGTGGGCTTTCAGGTACCATCACTGAACTCCTCATGGCGGCTGAGTACGTCATGTCCAAAGGAAATAACTCAGTGATTCTGTGCGAACGCGGTATCCGCACATATGAAACCGCAACACGCAATACACTGGATGTGGCCGCTATCCCGGTACTCAAGCGGGAGACACACTTGCCGGTGATTGTTGACCCGAGTCATGCCGGCGGGCGTGCGGATCTTGTTCTGCCGCTGGCACTGGCCGCTGTTGCGGTGGGCGCAGACGGCCTTATTATCGAAGCACACCCCGATCCGGTACGCGCCCTCTCGGATGCTGAACAGGCAATCACCCTGGATGCATTCGCTGCGCTGATGACGCAGGTCGCAGCAGTAGCCAACGCGGTCGGGCGGACAGTCCCGACCCCAACTGAACAGAAACAATGGAACGCCGCATGACCGCCACGGAAGTCGTTACAGAGAGTGCTGATGTTACTGCTGCAAATGGCAAAGCGGAGTCGATAGCGGAGTCGACATCTGATACAACGTCTGGTGCAAGTACGAAATCTGCCGAGGCTTCTCTCGCAGAACTTCGCGCGGAGATAGAAAAAATCGACGCGGGGCTCGTATCACTGCTCGCTGAGCGGATGGGAATTGTGCGTCAGATCCGTGTGCTCAAGCGCGATATGGCAATGCCCGTTGCTGATCCGGCACGTGAGGCGGCAGTTGTAACTCACGTTGCACGCCTTGCACGCGAAGCGGGTCTCCCTGAAAATGATGTCAGGGAGCTTTTCTGGAAGATCGTTTCCGTTTCGCGGAAGGAGCAGAATCTGGGCTGATCCGTTGTACCGTAACGCCGGCTGGATAACCGGCCGGCAGTACGGTGTTCTTCAGCTCTTCCGGATGACGACGGAACCAGCTCGCCACCAGATAAAACTCGTCGAGATCGTGGAGCGGGATATCCCTTCCGGATGAATCCGGGCTTTCAAAAATGCGCTTATCGAGCTCTGCAATTTTACCGGCTGTTGCGTCGCCGAACGCTGCGCGGAGTGTGCCACGCTTGATATAGTACACCCACTCACTGCCATCATTGGCAACAGTGTGATAGCGGAAAGTCAGTCGGTCTGCATCAGATCTGAATGCACGCAGCCGCCCGTTGAGCCACTCAAGCTGGCCAAGCTGATCACGCAGCCGCGCTGCCCGCTCGAACTCCATCGCCTGAGATGCATCCTGCATAGCAGTTCGCAGGCGCTGGACAGGTGCATCGGAGCGCCCGCTGAGGAATGCGTGCACTTCACCGACTGCATGCGTGTAGTCATCCAACACGCCTTCACCTATGCACGGACCCGGACAGCTGCCAAGTTCGTATCTGAAACAACCGGGCTTGAGTGAGCGGCCGGTCGCTGCTGACCCGCGCGACATAGTGAAGTTGCGCTCCCCCGGAAGCGCACAGTCGCGCACATGCATGACGGTTGCCAGCACGCGTACCGCTTCACGCACATACGCAACTTTGCGGAACGGGCCGAACACCGCTTTCGCACCGGGCCCGTCGGAACGCGGCACAACACGCAACGCAGGAATTGCATGATCGGTTATCGCAATCCATGCGCGTGGCCATTCGTCGGACACATACTGACTGTTGAACCATGGACGCAACTGCTTGATAAGCCGCAGCTCGTTCAGCAGTGCACCAAACTCGGTGGGCGCGTATTCCCATTCTATATCGAACGCGTGACGCAGTATGTAAGCCGACTTATTCCGCCGGCCGCGTGCCCTGAAATACGAAAGCAGGCGGGTGCGCAGCCGACGACTCTTGCCGACATAAAGCACCTCACCTGCTTCACCAAGGAACCGGTACACACCGGGGCTGTTTTCACTCTCCTCCCGCACTTTGCCGCGCAGCAACTTGCGCTGCGCGGGTGTCGAACGCGCGAGATGCTGCATCGTCTCTGCCGGAGTCAGTCAGGCCGGTGGTACGATTGCGCTGCTACGACGCAATCACGCCGCTTACCGCCTCCACCACATGTTCGGCGGTAATACCGAACTCCTTGTATAGCACCTCGTATGGTGCAGATGCACCGAATGTATTGATACCCACCACGGCACCGTCGAGTCCGATG
>CAZDMG010000015.1:0-36457 GCA_964506655.1 uncultured Gemmatimonadaceae bacterium | reverse complement strand
CGGTACCAGGCCGAACGCGGCAATCCCACACACTCACACGACCGGAGCAGCGGTCACCCATGCTTCTCGACCAGGTACCTTACTGCCTCGCGCTTCTGCACCGGCCCTATAGTTTTTTTGCGATCAGGTCCTTCATTGCCGCGTTGTCCAGCGCCAGCTCGGCATACATCCGCTTGAGACGAGCGTTTTCGGCCTCCAGCTCCTTTACACGCTTGAGATCCGATGCCTCCATCCCGCCGTACTTCGACTTCCACTGGTAGTAGGTCTGAACACTGATCCCCGCCTGCCGGCAAATCTCCTTCACCGGCAGCCCCGCGTCGCTCTGCTTCAGGATCGCGACGATCTCCGTCTCCGTGAACCGCGACTTCTTCATGATGAACCTCCTGGCTTGGTGACACAGTAAGTTCTACTTATAAACTGTCCTGATACAGGGGAAGCTTACGGAGCGCTCAGCGCCACCGGTGTGAAGCACATCAGCATGCGTCACGTGCTATTGCCGACTGGATTTAGTTCTACAACCGCAAGTGCCATGACCCGGCACTCAACATGAAACCCCCGCTGAAGCGTATGCTTTAGCCGCATAACGTGTGCAGAAACCGCGGGGGCAGTACAGGCCCGGGCAAGGTTAACAGCCGGTTGGCAGGTCTGTAGTCTATCGGTGTGCCACGGTCCGGCGCCGTGCGCAATCATATACACTCCAAGCAACGCCAATTGCCTGCCAACCCGGACCGGCGATGGTTTTCCAAAGCAACATGCGCCACTTGGAAACGCCAACCCATTCTATCGCGTTAATGCAAGCAATAAACACATCTCGTCGACGGCTTGATAGTGCATTGCGGCAGGAGATGGCTGCAAGATTGGGCAGCATCTGGTGGACTTGCGGGAGAATTGATTGATGCTCAGCGGACGTCGCGAGGAATTGTAATGTTTCCCGGGTGATTTGCCAGCGAGCCTGAGTCATCAGTACAACATATTTTTCCGATACTTGATTGCTGTGTCGTCTGCGAAAGCACGTCTGTGCACTGCTTTGCACCATCTCTCCACCGTTCAGAGCCAGGCGGATCCATAAATCATAATCCTCGCCATATCGAATCTCGGCCCGGTAACCGGAGACTGCTTGAAAAACTTGTCGACGTACCATACATGCGGATTGCGTAACAAAGTTATCGTGCAATAAAGAGAGGAGTGCATCGGTGGCTTGGTAGTGCACTAACTGTTGGTATGTGGTGACAATTCTCTTGCCGGAATGAGGTGCTGTCGTAAGAAGCGAGGCAGTTGGGTGTGTGGACGCCAAATGCATCAGAATCTCAAGGTGGTTGACGTCCCAACGATCGTCTGCGTCAAGGAATGCTAACCATTCACCGGTAGCCAGCGATGCTGCGAGGTTGCGACACTGTGACGGCCCTAAATTGTGTTCGTTGTTGACTATCCGAAGGCGCTCCGATGTCGTTGCGAGACTAGACAAAATGGTACTGGTTGCATCAGTAGATGCGTCATTAACGACGATTAACTCTTGGCAACTCCAAGTTTGTGAAAGTACAGACTCAACGGCGCCATGTATAAACAACTCACCATTGTACACAGGGATGATAACAGAAGCACTTGTCGACATGCACTAATTGCAGGTTGTTATATGAAACTACTAGGTGTAAATCGGTCGTCGATTAAGTAATTTATGATAAGGATGGATTGCTGTGCACCATCGTCGCAACATATAAGGCCATCACAATGCTACCCCGCCGAAACGGCAGCACAGCCAGCGTAATTACAAGGTCCGTACCTCTACCATATTAGTCGTCGGTGACTACAAGCATATACGGTGAGCAGTTGTGGTGTGACCTCAAGAACAGGACGTTATTGAGCCGTACCGGTTTTACAGGGGAGCTGTTTATTAAAGTACCAGCACAGCGGATTCCATGTCAGCGTCATGTTCCTGAAACTGCCGTTCGTACTCTGCTGGTGGCAAGTAGCCGAGTGACTCCATAAGCCTCCGGCAGTTATACTAGCTTATCCATTCAAGGGTGGATAGCTGCAGATTTCCCAGCCCACGCCACGGCCCGGAGTAACGATTAAGCTCAGTCCTGTGGAGTCCAATGATGATCTCTGCAAGTGCGTTGTCGTACGAATCCCCAAGGCTGTCGACTGACGGCTTAATGCCTGCGTCCAGCGGTCGCTTCGTGTACCGCAAGGCGAGATACTGAACGCCACGGTCGCTGAAGTGGATCAGGCTGCCGTCGATCTCCCATTCACATAGTGCTTGTTTCAGCGCATCAAATGTAGGCTCGGCCCCCATCGGCGAACTTACATTCCAGCCCACAATGCGCCGTGAAAAACATCGACGACAAACGATGTGAACATGAACCCGCTACGGGTCGTGACGTAGGTGAAGTCCGAAACCCACAGTTAATAGGGCCGACTCGACGTGAAGTCCCGCCCGGACACGCTGCACCCTCTCTTGGGACCGAAGATCGAACACGACGCCCCCGTACAACACCACTCATACCTGAGCGCGCATGAGCCGGGTTACTGTGCAGCGAGCCATCTTAAGCCCCACGCGACATAGCTCACGCCATACCTTATGCGCGCCATATACGCGACGGTTCGTGACCCAGACGCGATCTATCTCAGGCTCCAATGCCTAGTCGCTTACCGCACGAGCTGGCAGGCGACTCTTGTCCCCCTTGCGTTCCTTCCGTGCTTGATACCAAGATGGAGTGACCTCAAGTGGGGGGGGGAGGCCTCGGACCCATACGTCTACGCTGTGACCATACACGAAAATACCCATATTATAGCCTCGCACTGGACACCATACTTCTTATTTGGCTCGGGCTGCCCCGACGAGCTCCATTTGTATGAACTTGGAGGGTCGCAGTGCGTTACAGCTCACACCCGACTAAAGAAATCCAGCCTGTGTCGAAAGCCGTGAAAGGTAGTCGTGCGGCGAACTAGGGCCTACCAACACTTCTTGCCGGAGATGACGACCCCGGTCCGGCGTCAGCAGACGCGAGATTTCCATGATAATCGTACTTGGGCTTAGAACGTGTTGACTGATGCTGACGGTAGAAGCTTAGTTCTGCGCGGCCACGTGCTAGAAGCTGTGGGGCGGTTAGGTTGGCGGAAGCGTCGGCGCGACTGGTCGTGCCCATAGAGACTGCTCGGTTATTCGTTACGAGCCCTTGCAGTTCTGGTACGCGCGCGTTTGCCCGCTGTATTTCCATTCCAGAGGCTCGCCGAAGTCAGTGACATAAAAAGAATGGCGGAATACCCGACTGCTCCCCGTCGCATCTCCGGCTAGGGACTTCACTCGCCCCAAACGCAGACGGAATATGTGGCAATGATGCTACAGATGTGGCGCAGGTGCTGCACGTGCAATTGGAGTACTAGCCTGAAAAGGCCCAGTGACCTAGCCTCTAGCTTATTGAATTGCAATAGTTTAAACTGGGTATGTGTCTGTTCGGTATTGGTGAGCGAATCAGGCACACTAGATGCAATGGTGCAGGGTGAGTATCTAACAACTTCACTCGGAGGCAAAGTGGTCAAGAACCCAACTCGTATTTTTGGTACCGCATTGGTAGCGCTGGCAATAGGCGCAGCCCCTGCTAGCGCACAGTGGAACGCGATGACGACTCCCACCAATGCATCTGGTGCATTCTGGGACAACTATTCATCTGATGGCGTTCACTGCAACATCGGCTACGTCCTTACCGGCGTTGCCGGTACTACAGAATCACCCTGCGACAATCAGCGTCCTGCTAATTGGCTTCCCTATGCAGGCTCTCAGCCCACATTCTTCCTCGGAGCTGGTGGTGGAGCGGCTGCGGTCGGCTTCATGTTCAGCCGCGGGTCTTACAACATTGAACAACTGGTTTCAACCAGCCTTGGTGGTGATATAGCGGGAGTAAACACCAACTGGGGTTTCTTCGATTCCAACGGTGATGTCCTGTTCCCAGGTACGGGGACCGGCGCGGGTGACTTAAGTGGTACCTATTACTTCGGTGGTGACTGGGGGATCTGGATGGATCTCGCGCAGCCAACTGGCGAGAGGTTTTATTCAAACGCCACTGCTTCAGATGGCATCTACCATGCAGCACTTTTTGCGGGCGACAACTCGGCAAGTTATGTTGGTGGTGTAATTACAGCGGAACTGGGGAAGACTATGGTCGTCTCGTTTGAGGACAATGCTTGCCTTGTAAGGGACGAGGAAGCCGGTTGCCCGCGCGTGCGCACGGACTACGACTACCAGGACGCTATCTTCAGTGTGACGGCTGTACCTGAGCCATCCACATACCTGCTGGTCGCAGGTGGCCTCCTCGCCATGGGTGGATTTGCACGCCGTCGCCGTTCGGCCTGATTCCATCAGCTGAAGGGTGAAGGAAGGGCGGGGGCACTACAGTGTCCCCGCCCTCTTTGCGTTCTCGATATGCATGGCCGCGTTGCTTCAGCTACGGTAGATCCGTCTTAGAACTGTTAACGCAACTACAGTGTTGAACGTGAGTTGGCTTATCCGGGCCGTGTTTACGCTTATGCCCTCATAACCCAATATCAGGGTGGCGAATCTACAGTCGGATTAAGTTCAACCATGGTTGTCGGCGGAAATAACAAAATCATGGCAAGAACAGCGCATTCTGGCGGATATCCGCTGCTGCCCCTACTCAAGTCTTACTACGTCCTGTTCAGCTGCTGGACAGACTGGCGTTACGTACGCTATAGACTGGAGCGAGTCCTTGGGAGGCGCACTCAACAGCTGGATGGAAAGCCCGAATCCAAACTGGCCGCTGCGACATCCCTCCCCAGCCCCGAGGCGCATGTTTCCTGGCCAGCCGGTGTGGAGGTGGATATCGTCTATCTGTGGGTTTCTGGAGATGATCCAGACTTCCGAGCGCGAAGGGATAGATATGCTGCAAGCCTGGGTAGAGTCGTTTCGCCTACGGTGCACACAGAAAGACACCTCGAAGTTGATGAGCTCCGGTACTCACTGCGATCCGTAGAGCTTTTCGCACCCTGGATCCGGCGGATCTTTATTGTGACCGACAACCAGGTACCTACCTGGTTAGACACGTCCAATGAGCGTGTTACAGTAGTAAATCAAAACGAGATCTTCCCGAATCCCGATTGGCTACCCAACTACAACAGCGCTGCAATTGAGTCCCAGATCCACCTGATTCCCGGCCTCTCGGAGTATTACCTCACTGCCAACGACGATACCTTCCTCGGGAAGCCTGTCTTCCCGCAAGATTTTTTTCAATGGGCAGCTGGGGGCGAAGGGAAGGAAGGACTGATGCTCAAAGTAATGAATGACCCGGGTAATCAGGGTTGGATTGAGCCATGGCACCGTCTAAGTGACTACCACCAGCAGTTATGGATTTCCGAATGGAATGCCGCCCGCTGGGCACTCGAATGGCGGAACCCATTCTTCAGGCTCAGGAAGCTGGATAGCCATCAGATTCACGGAATGACCAAGACGATCCAGGCGGCGACGGTCCGTGATTTTCACCTTGAATACGTTCGCACATCATCCATGCATTTCCGTGATCTGGACAACCTCTCGATATTGCGCCTGGCACGCCAGAGTGCCCTACTGACAGGAGCTGGCGTAGCCGCGTGGGTGGATTCCACAGTATTTTCAAGTGAGCTGGCAATAGCAGAGCGCACTCTGGCCAGCCTGCCTCCCCTCTTCTGTGTCAACAGCAATGCGGCTGACCGAGAGGTTGCGCGAGATATCTACGAGAGAATATATCCGAATAAGTCTTCATTTGAGATAGGCTAAAGAGTGGCGTTCGCCACTCCGAATGCGAACGCAAACTGAGAAACAGATCAAAGGAACACGAGTGAATTGAGGGCGATATTTACATCCTGGTATGTTTTCTTCAGCTGCTGGACGGACCTTGAATACCTTCGATATAGGTGGAGACGGTGGCGCAAGACAGGAGAAGAGACATCTGAAATTATCTCGCCGACAAGCCCTGTCAGGCACCATATAGTCCTGAGCAATCTTACCGTAGATCTGGTTTACATGTGGGTTTCCGGCAGTGATCCTCAATACAGGCAGAAGCGCGATCATTGGGCCCTCAAGGAAGGGGTCAGGCTGACAGACACCACGCACCGGGAGCGGTTTGTAGAGGTAGATGAACTCCGGTATTCATTGCGTTCAGTCGAGTTGTTTGCTCCATGGATTCGGCGCATTTTTATTGTTACAGACGGCCAGGTGCCTTCTTGGTTCAATATCGCAAGTTCCAAGGCTGTCATAGTTGATCATTGTGAAATATTTCCTGAGGCGGATTGGCTCCCATCGTTCAATAGCTCGGCGATAGCGGCACAACTTCATCGGATCCCAGGCTTGTCGGAATGTTTTCTCGTTGCCAATGATGATACGTTCTTTGGGCAACCCGCGAACCAAAGCGACTTTTTTACCAGCGTGGGGCCCGCCGGAAGAGTTGTACCAATTGTAATGAACGATCCGTCGGGAGACGGTTGGATTGGTCCATGGCGGAAGCGTACAGAGGAAGCTGAAAGAACATGGATGGCTGGCTGGAACAACGTGCGGTGGGCGATTGAGCGTCGTAACCCGCTCCGGCGGGTACGAAAAATCAACAGCCATCAGATACAGGGTATGACGAGGTCAATCATGTTGGAAACCATTGATCGCTACCCATCAGAATATCGGACAGCGTCATCATTGCGCTTTCGATCTTCGCGATACCTGTCATTCCTGGCGCTGGCGGGCCATGACGCATTAATGCGCGGCAGAGCCCTTGCCGGTTGGATTGACAGCAGGGTTTACGCAAACGAGGCCGCGCTACTTGAGAGCCTCCAGTCGCCCCAGCCCCCGCTCTTCTGCGTTAACAGCAATGCCGGCGACAGGAGTGCGGCGCAGGCAGTTTTCGAACGGCTGTACCCTGAGCCATCAGAATTCGAAATCCAAGGCTATGAAGGCGAGCACGCCAATTAGCCTGGCCCCCGCCCCTTACTGACCCTGCCGGCAGCCTGATATCTTCTCGTAAGTCTCTCTACCCAACGTGCTGGACGGCTGTGCCGAAATGCGTACAGTATTCGTCTTGCGAATAGCAATCGTGAAGGCCTGCCGGGAGATAGCCACGGTGGTGCGCCCTGTTGCCACATCCACTACAACGTTTAGGAAATTGAGTCTGGTACAGACATTGCCTGAAATACCGACCACTGGCCGAGAGCTCGCCAGGCAGAAGCAAAATTCTGCTGCTGATGCTCCACCACCTTTGCAAGCCTCCAGAGAGTCATCACTCCGCGTCTTCGCCGAGGTGTTGGTTGATATGAGTTCTTCGCGGGATCTGATTGCGCAACTCACCCTCCGCGACATCCGCATCAAATACAAGCAGGCGGTAATGGGTTTTGCGTGGGCGGTGTTCATGCCCATACTCGTAGTAATGGCTGGCCTCCTGGTGCGCTACCTGATGGCAAACGCTTCGGGTGCCGAGTTGGACGGGAAGGTTATCGGGAATATGGCGCTCAAGGCGCTCTGTTGGGCGTTTTTCTCGGGCGCCATTGGGCTTGCAACAGCAAGCCTTATCGCCAATATGAACCTGCTGTCCAAGATCTACTTCCCGCGGGAAGTGCTGCCACTCAGCACGACGCTGGCCCAGAGTGTGGATACGCTGATCGGTGGCGCTGCACTGACGCTGCTCCTGCCATTCATCGGTGCCACACTATCATGGAACCTACTTTGGGTGCCGGTACTTTTTGTACTTCTGTTTTTGATGACACTCGGCGTGGCGGTATTCCTGAGCTGCGCCAACCTCTTTTTCCGCGACGTCAAGTACATCGTTCAGGTGTTGCTCACATTTGGAATTTTTGGCACACCTGTGCTCTTCGAACCTGAAATGCTGGGCCCGGTTTACGGGAAATGGATGATGTTCAACCCGCTTTCGCCGATAATGGAAGGGCTACGTTTAAGTGTAGTGGAAGGACACAACCTTTTTCAGCCGCTTGTTGTAACACTTAAGAATGGTGCAGTGTTCACGGCCTGGTCGCCATGGTATCTCGCGTACGCTGTTGGGGTAACTCTGGTTCTCCTCTTTTTCAGCACTGTGATGTTCCGGCGGGCTGCCTTTGTATTCGCGGAGTACGTCTGACATGAGTACGCAATTCACACCGCTTATCCGCTTCGACCACGTCTGGAAGAAGTTCCGCAAAGGGGAAATTCACGACAGCCTGCGTGACCTTATCCCAAGCATGGTGCGCCGTGTCGGGAAGAGTCAGACTGACCTGAAAAAGAGCGAGTTCTGGGCGCTGCGTGATATCTCGTTTACAGTGGAACCCGGTGAAGCTCTCGGCATTATTGGTGCAAACGGCGCGGGGAAATCAACAGTCCTTAAGACGCTGAACAGGATCTTACGCCCTACCAGTGGCATTGCTGAAGTACGTGGGCGCGCAGGCGCTCTTATTGAGGTCTCAGCGGGCTTTCACCAGGACCTGACAGGAGCGCAGAACGTGTTTCTGCAGGGTGCCATCATGGGGATGAAGAAGGTCGAAATCGAACGAAAGTTCGATGAGATTGTCGAGTTCTCAGGAATCCGTGATTTTATCGATACGCCGGTGAAACGTTATTCCAGTGGTATGAACGCGCGGCTTGGCTTTTCAATTGCTGCGCACCTCGACCCGGATGTCCTCATCATCGATGAAGTGCTTGCAGTTGGTGACCTTGGCTTTCAGGAAAAAGCCTTTGGTCGCATCAAAGAGATGGTAAAGTCCGGTATTCCCGTAGTGATTGTTTCGCATCAACTGGAGCGCGTCGCTACCCTCTGCACCAAAGCCATCCTCCTTGAAAAAGGGACTGTGAAAATGGCGGGTACTGCAGAAGAGTGTATTGCTGAGTATGTGCTGAAACCAATCTCGGCGCCTGCCGTCGATACCACCGACGACGCACCGGTGCTTATTCATGAAGTACACGTTGAAAGCAATCAGCCCGTGCAAAGCGGTGACTACGTGTCGATCCGCATCGTGGGTGTCGCTACAAAGGATGCGAAGGGGCGCTATGATCCTTACTCGGTGAATGTGCGCTCGGCGCAGACCGGGAAGCATATTTTCAACCTTCTTGGCAGCGCGATCGCCCTGCCTGCACCGGTCGAAGGAAAGTTCGATGCGCAGGTGGAGCTGCAGATGAATGTGCCGGTCGGCATTTACGCCGTTGAAACCATGGTGCGCGACCTGACCAGAAACAACATCATCAGAGAAGGCCCGGTGGTGTATGTGCAGGTAGCTGAAAGGCAGCGCTTCCAGGGGACTGTACAGATGAATCCGCGGGTGCGACTTATTGAAGCAGCAGGAGCGGCCTGACCACTTTGGTCAGGCGTCGCTCTTGTTGAAGCCGTGCTTCTCCATAAGGCGGTAGAGTGTCGTCCGGTCGATACCGGCGAGGCGTGCAGCTTTCGACATATTTCCGCCGGCACGTGAGGTAAGGCGGCTCAGATACTCACGCTCAAAGTGGGAGATGAGACTGTGTTTCGCCGCATGGAACGGGTCACTGTAAACCGCTGCTGGCAAACCAGTCGCTGAGTCGCTGTCTGACGCATCATCGTAAACCGGAATATCAGAAGGAGCAATCTCACTTCCGGGTTCTGCAACAACCGCAACGTGCTCAATGATATTCTGCAACTCGCGCACGTTACCGCGCCATGGGCGCGACTGCAAGAATGCGATTGCATCTTCCGAGAGCACCGGGACTTTGTCATTCGCCGGGCGGTGACGCTGCCAGGAGCGTGTAAGGAAATGCTCGGCTAGAAGCTGAATGTCCTCCACTCGCTTGCGGAGCGGCGGCAGCTTGATGGGTACCACGCGAAGCCGGTAAAAAAGATCCTCGCGCAGTACGCCGGTTTTTACCGATTCGGCCGGGTCCCTGTTGGTAGCCGAGATAAATCGGACGTCCACCACGGCGTCCTGGGTCTCGCTGCCGAGCCGGCGCACAACGCCATCCTGCAATACACGGAGCAGTTTAGCCTGGAGGGGCATCGTCATTTCGGTGAGCTCGTCCAGGAAGAGGGTGCCGCCGTTGGCGACCTCCAGGAGGCCGGCTTTATCCTTATCGGCGCCGGTAAAGGCGCCCTTCCGGTAGCCGAACATCTCGGATTCCAAGAGGTTTTCCGGTAGCGCGGCGCAGTTAACGGGCACGAGCTTCCGCTGCGCGCGGCGGCTGTGACGATGGATGAACTGCGCGATCATCTCCTTGCCGGTACCGCTTTCGCCGCTGATCATGACGCTGGCGTCGGTACCGGCCACTTTAAGCGCCAGGTCAACAGCTTTACGGAAGGAGGGGGACTGTCCGAGGAGCGACATGAGCTCGCCGCTGCCACTTTGGGTAACGAGCTGCGGGCGGCTTTCGGTACGGGCTTCGCGGCTGCTGTTTACAGCGTGGGCAGCTCGCCCTACCAGCACTTGCAGGTGCGATGCAGAAAACGGCTTGGGGAGGTAATCCCACGCGCCGGCCCGGAGTGCCTCGATGCTGGACGCCACCGACGGGTTCCCAGTCATCATTACCACAACCGTATCTTTGTGGGCAGCGACGGTGGCCTTGAGGATTTCCATCCCGGAGTTGGGGGTCATGTAGAGGTCCACCAGTACCATGTCGAACTTGCGGCGCTGCACGAGATCCAGTGCCTCTTCGCTGCGGCCGGTGGCGGTTACATTATGCCCATCCATCTGTAGTACGGAGGCGCACCCCTCGCGGAGTGTGCGGTCGTCGTCTACCACAAGCACACGAAGCCCATTGCCGACGGCACCCTTGTCGGGGACGGCAGCACTCTCAGTATCAGAGAGGAAAGGCTGACTCATTTGGTTAACTGCTCCTGGGATCAATCTGGCGTTTCGCACTGCCATTTCAGGTCGTCCTGACTTTGAGCAGTACAACTCCGATATTAAGCTGCTACGCTTTGTTGTCGGCACCTGCGGCAAAAACTCAACACTTTGCTGCGTGGAGCCGACACTTTTCAGCCGAAGAGGCTTTTTGAGCCGTGGAACCTGGAGCAGCGCTCAGTATAGGATAAGCGTTGCGTAGTTCTGTCTCAACAGTCTCCGTGTCATGACCGCCACACTGTATCAAACGTCACAGCATCTGTAGGAACATTGCACCAATATCAGTCCGGGTACCCAGATCGGCCAAAAAATGACCAGTAATCAGATCCAGCCATCTCAGCGGGGCGATGTATCGCCCGATGTGTTCAATGACGACCTCCAGGGTCAGGATATGGGGCCGGGTGCTCCGCCACCTGCCGGTGGGGTCAAAATTGGCCGTTATCTGGCGGCGCTTAACCGCTTTAAGTGGCTGATAGCGCTGTTTGTGCTGCTGGGGGCGGCAGGGGGGTACGCTGCCACCAAGTTTATTGAGCCCGAGTATGAGGTGCAGGCAACGATCCTGCTTCAGACAGGGCAGGGAACCACGAGCGGCAACGACCGTGGCCCAATCCAGGCCAGGGAGCTGCTACAGCAGTCGGGGTGGCAGGACTTGCTTAGATCCTTTACCGTTGCAGACCCGGTCGTGAATGAGCTGGCACTATTTGTGGATCCAGCAGACGCGAGGGACAGCACGCTCTTTAAGGGGTTCCGAGCGGCTCCCAACCTGCGCCCAGGTACCTACGTGCTTAAGGTGGCAGACGGGTCGTACCTGCTTTCGCTTAAAGAAGCGGGTTTTGAGATTGAACGTGGCGTACCTGGTGACTCTATTGGCAGGCAGCTGGGCTTCATGTGGCAGCCGGAGCCCCAGGATTTTCCGGCAAAAAGAGATGTGGTATTCGAGGTCCGGACACCCCGTGAGACTTCGCTGGCTCTTATCCGCAAGCTTCGCATGGAGCTCAAGCAGGGGAGTTCTTTCCTGTTCCTGCGCCTGACTGGCACCAATTCTCAGCGTACCGCTGCGACACTCAATGCATGGGTGGAGCAGTTTGTGGCTGTGGCAACGGCGTACAAGCGGAAGAATGTTATTTCGTACTCCCAGATACTCGAAGGGCAGCGTCAGTACGCAGCCGAGAATCTGGCGTCTGCGGAGAATGCACTGCAGCGCTTCCGGGTTCAGACGGTAACGCAACCGAATGAAAGGCAGGCCATTGCTCCCGGGCTTGAGATGACCGAGAACCCGGTGTATGCGCGTTTCTTTACGGACAAAATCGCAGCGGAACAACTGAGCCGCGATCGTGCTTCGTTGGAACGTATCGCTGAAGAAGGACGTGCAACCGGTCGTATCGCTCGTGAAGCAGTTCTTTCGGTGCCAATGGTTTCATCGGACCCGGCGGCGGCTGATCTGATTAGGGTGTTAGAAGAGCAGTCTAACCGCGAGGCGAATATACGTGCTCTGCGCGAGCGCTATACCGATGAACATCAGAATGTCCGCGATGCACGCTCTGCACTCGCTACGGTACAGGACATAACCGTTCCCAACACGCTCAACTCATACCTTGATCAGCTCCGGATCCGCGAAGCACAGCTGACGCAAACCATTGAACAGAGCAGTCAGGATCTGCGCGGAATCCCTATCCGCACGATTGAAGAACAGCGACTCAAGCGGTCTGTAGAAGTAGCAGACAATCTGTACCGGAGCCTCAACCTCAAGGCGGCTGAGGCCGCGCTTGCAGAGGCAGCGACAGTCCCCGATGTGGAAATACAGGACGTTGCAGTTCCACCTGTGCGCCCAACACGTAACACCGCGCCAGTAATTATTCTCGCAGCCGTAGCAGCTGCACTTGCACTCGGCGTTTTCCTGGCGATTCTCCTGGATCAGGTAGACAAGCGGTTCCGCTACCCGGAGCAGGTTACGGAAGAGCTTGGGCTCTTTATTCTGGGTGTTGTGCCGCAGCACAAAACCACGGGTAAGAAGCAGACTCCCGATGAAGGAGCGCAGGTGGTTGAGGCGTTCCGTACGATACGCATGAATGTGCGTTATGCCGCCGACCCTGGCCGCCCGCTGGCGATGACTGTTACGAGCCCTGGGCCCAACGATGGCAAGTCGCTTATATCAAGCAACCTGGCGCTTTCGTTTGCGGTAGCTGGCGCGCGCACGCTGCTTATCGATGGAGATATCCGACGCGGTGAGCAAGGCAAGACTTTCAAAGTGGCAGCCAAGCCTGGGCTTGTTGAATACCTGGATGGTACGGCTCTCATCGCCGAGGTGCTGTATCCGGTAGCGGCACATGAGAACCTGACGCTTATGCCGGCCGGTGCCAGGCGGCGGAAGGGGCCGGAACTGCTTGCAACACCGCGCCTGACGCAGCTCATTAATCAGATGAGCAGCGAGTACGATGTTATCATCGTGGATTCGCCGCCACTTGGTGCAGGTTTCGATGCTTACGCGCTTTCAACCGCCACAGTTAACATGGCGCTCGTGATGCGTGCCGGTGTTACCGACAGACGTATGGCTGCTGCCAAGATGGAGATTGTGGATACGCTGCCTGTGCGCGTAATGGGAGCCGTGCTGAACGGCATCAAACTCACAGGTGTGTATCAGTACTACTCGTACTATCAGGAATACGAAGCCACCGACGAAAAGCCTGTGGCAAGGCTGGAGTCGGGGGAGAAGCGGAGTAACGTCCCGGTGCCAGCTACCCGTGGCGAGGGGTAGCACCGCCACAGCAAAAGAGAAACCCCGGCTTCAGAACGAGGCCGGGGTTTCTGTTGCTGTGCTTCCGCTTGATGGAATTCCAGGCGTAGGATGTATGGGTGCTCGCGTGTCTGATGTAGCATCGCGAAGTGCCAGCAGGGTATCCCGAAGCAGATCTCTGCCAAGCTTCTCGCCACCCTTGCTGGGTTGGAGGACTCTCCCAACCCAGGGGACATCGCAGGCGACGCCATGCGAGTTGAGCAACGATTCAATGGAACGGGACAAACGCTGTGCGATGTGTCGGGCGTTGTCGCCATTTGCGCCTGGTGCGAGGAGCACGAAATCGCTGGCGGGCTCAAAACCGATCACATCTGAAGCCCGCCCTACCCGCTTGAGCCCCGCGCTTACCTCGGCGAGCTGGATTTCCGTAACCACGGTGGGTACGCCGTCGCTTACAACGTTCAATGCAAATGCAACGCACGACAGCGGTGCCCCCTGCCGGGCGCATTGCCCTGCCAGTTCAGTTACGCGGGATGAAAGTCCGCGGCGGGAGTACAGCCCCGTGACAGGGTCAGTGAAGCTTGCATCCAGCGCCTTCAGGAAGGCTCGGCGCACCGGTAGGAAGTTGCTGAGCCTTACCTTGAGCTCAGAGTCCTTGAGCGGCGACGTCAGGACCTCCCAGATGCCACTCTCGAGTAACTGCTCGCGGTCGTCGGGTGTGCAGTTGTCGCAGGCTACTGCAATAACCGGGACCGACGGCTCCAGCGAGCCCGTATCCCGGAGGTGGTGTACGACGCCTACGGTGCCGCATCCGGGAGATATGTTATCCAGGACAATGACATCGGCAGTACCGCCCTGCAGGAGGCCGAGCGCCTCGGATGCAGATGCAGGGGTGGTGATATCGCAGCCGTGCTCTGTGAGTGCATTGACGATGCGCGAATTGACAGGCGCACCCTCGGTCATCAGGAATGCCCGGAGCTTCTGAGAGTTGGAATTGTGCCGGGCTTCTTGCATTGCCGCGATTGGAGTACTGTTACATGGCTGGCATACGCCGTCGTCGACGCATGTTGTCAGTGAAACGTTATGCATGAATCGTGCAAGCGCGTTCAAAATCGTAACATTGTGGTTTGCAACGACTTAGAGATCAGGCCGCAAATGGCATGCAGGTAGGTTGCAGAGTTCGTGCGACACCCCCGTTGCAGAGGTGTGACGGACGGGGCACAATATCGGTCTCTTTCAGCAGGCTGTCCGCTTGCTTCCTTGGCTTGCGGCTCGGTAGTGACGTGCGTCGCAGGTTACAGAGGGTGCTGTTGCGGGAACGCTGCGGAACTGTAGCGAATGTGCAACAAGCAGGTTCTGAGTGGTTCCAGTGTGATTCCAGTGCAGTGATATCAACAACGTTTTCAACTCTTTTCATGAACGGCAACAGGTTGCTCCCGGATGGTAAATGTGCACCGATTGGTGCCCCCAGAGCGCAGGGATACTGTATGGCTCCCATGGCATTCTGCAAGCCACTGAAGTGGCTGTTGCAATTGGTGGTACTGCTGGCTGCGTCGGGTGCTGTAGCTGTGCCTGTTGCAGTGGCGCAAGCTGGTATGCAAAGAGCCACGCGTGCGGAACTGGCTGAACGAGCGCAGGTGCTTGAGCAGGCGTTAACGGAGAAGTCGCTCAAAGGGAGTGCCCGAACGCGTTCCGAGGGTGAACTCTCTCAGATCCGGGAGCGGCTGGCTGCGGGCGACTTCAAGGTGGGCGACCGGTTTGTTGTCACCCTCAACTTTGACTCGGTGACTACGGACACGGCTTCCGTTCGTGAAGGGATCAAGGTTTCGCTCTTCAACCTGCCTGAGCTGGACCTGACCGGTGTGCTCCGTTCGGAGCTCAGCGACAAGCTGAATACTCATGTGGTCCGATATTTGCGTAATGCCTCAGTGCGGGCCAACGTGCTCACCCGGGTAGGGATTCTGGGTGCGGTCGCGCGGCCCGGTTATTACCTGGCGTCGCCGGACAGGCCCGTTAGTGAGCTGATCATGCTCGCCGGTGGGCCGGCACCGGACGCCAATATGTCCAAGCTCAAGGTTGAGCGCGGCAGCAAGACTATTTTCAGCAGCAAGGATTCACAGAAGGCGATAAGAGACGGCTCCACCCTGGATCAGTTGGATATCCAATCTGGGGACAACGTCACGATAGCAAGCAAGCGGAAATTCAACTGGTATCAGGTGATCCAGGTGGCGTTTATTGCTTCATCGCTCTTCTTCGGCTTTATCCAGTTCATGCAGTGGTATTACCGGCGCGACGATAACTGAACATCGTAACCGTGCTGTCGGCAATGCAGTTCACACGTTGTCTGAGGCATATTCAGTTATATCATGGATTTCAATCTGAGCACCCCATTGTTCAATACAGCCGCGCGGGTCACGCCGCACGGTGGGGTGCAGGTATCCGACGTAGTCGGTAACGGGGGAGGCAGTACGGGGATTCCCGCAGCACCTTCGGCCGGTAATGCCGGTAATGGGTCTATTCCGCCGATTGATTACGACAACTTTGAGCCCCGGCCGCGCAACGAAAAGGCGAGCCGGGTTTTCAACGTAGTGCTCGCGTCGGTGATGTTGGTTATTGCGTCTCCCATTATGGCGCTCACTGCACTGCTTATCAGGCTGACGTCACGTGGGCCCATATTCTATACGCAGACCCGTGTCGGGCTCGACAGACGGTGGAACCGGTTGCGCGCCATACATGACAGGCGTCGCGAAGACCTGGGTGGCGCGCCCTTCACTATCTACAAGTTCCGCTCTATGCGGGTGGATGCGGAAGTCGGCGGCAAAGCTGTCTGGGCCAAGAAGGACGACGACCGCGTAACGTTTATTGGCAAGATCATCCGCAAGTCGCGCATTGATGAACTACCGCAGTTGGTGAACGTTCTTAGCGGCGATATGAACATCGTTGGCCCACGCCCTGAACGCCCGAGCATCTTTGTCAGGCTGCGCGAGCAGATCGATGAATACCCGGTGCGGCAGCGTGTGAAGCCTGGTATCACCGGGCGCGCACAGGTATACCAGCCATACGATACCTGCCTGGATGATGTGCGCAAGAAAGTTGCACATGATTTGGAATACATGCGGAGGCAATCCATCGGCGAAGATATCCGCATTATGGCGCGCACGATTCCGGTGATGATTTTCAGGATCGGCGGCTGGTAACGCTGCGCGTGATCACGGCGTTACTGCAAGCCGTAATGCAAACTTTTCCACCAATCATTCCGCAGCACTGAGCGACGCACCCCGTCGCTCTTTTTACTTTACACCCTCGCCGAATACCTCGAGCGCCATCTCGACCTTGCCAAACGGTGCCGAGACCTGCACGCCCTGCACTTCGCCCCGCACCTGATCCAGCATCTCGCGCGCTATTGCGATCCCTTCCGCTACTGCGTGCTCCTTGCTCTTTGCATTCGCACGGCGCATCCGCTCCAGTACCGATTCCGGCACCGATACTCCCGGCACCTCGTTGGCCAGAAACTCGGCGTTGCGCGCTGATACCAGCGGCCAGATCCCCGCGATTACCGGGATCCGATGCTCGCCCACACTCTGCAAAAACGACTCCAACTGCGACACGTCAAACACTGGCTGCGTTATGGCGTACTCGGCGCCGGCTTCCACCTTCCAGCGGAACCGCTTGAGTTCAAAGGCGCTGTCGATCGCGGCGGGGTTCACACCCACACCGATCACGAACTGCGTCCCCGTGCCGATTTTGTTGCCGCCCGGGTCGAGCCCCTTGTTGAGTGCGTGCACCAGGTTCGTGAGGCCGATGGCGTCGATATCAAAAACCGCGGTGGCGTCCGGATAGGGGCCCATCTTGGGTGGGTCGCCGGTGATGAGCAGGAGGTTCCTAAGGCCCAGCGCCGAGGCGCCCAGGAGGTCGCTCAGCATCCCCAGGAGGTTCCGGTCGCGGCAGGCGTAGTGCGTCACGGCCTCGATCCCCTGCTGCTCGATCAGGATGCTCGTAGCAATCGCGCCCATGCGGCTTTGCGCCCGGGGGCCGTCGGGGACATTGATCGCATCCACACCGGCGGCTGCAAGGCGCCTCGCGTCTGCCAGAAGACGCGTGGTGTCGACGCCGCGGGGCGGGACGATCTCCACGCTCGTTACAAACCGGCCAGCAGCGAGTTTGGCGCCAAAGCGCGAGCGCTCGGCAAGTGGCACGGGCTCAGCACCTGCAGGCGGCTCCAGGGCTACGGCAGCGCCGCCGGAGGCCGCTACGATGCCCTTGGGGCCACCAGAACCCGCCCCAGAAGCCGCATCCGCGCCTCCAGCCGCGCCGGCCGCCGAACCCCCCACCGCACCGCTCCGCCCCGCACGCGGCGACAGCGGCAAAATCCCCTCCGACATGAGCCGGATGTGCTCCGGGGTCGTCCCACAACAGCCGCCCACCACACGGGCACCCGCCTGGATCAAATGCCTGGCGTACGTCGCCATGTACTCCGGGCTCGCCATGTACATCGTCCGGCCGCCGATCTCACGCGGCATACCGGCGTTCGGCTGAGCCGACAGCTTCTTTTGCGTTACCGCAGCCATCCGCTCGATTGCCTCAAGGATCGCTTGCGGACCTATCGAACAGTTGAGCCCAATTATGTCCGCGCCGCACCGGTCCAGCCGTTCGGCGATATCCTCCGGGGTCGCACCGTATGCCGTCGTCAGGTCCGGCCCGATCGTCGCCTGGGCAATCACGGGCAACGACGGGTCCACCTCGCGAGCCGCAATTACCGCCTGCTCCAGCTCGTCCAGGTCGTTGAAGGTCTCCAGCAGGAAGCAGTCAACCCCACCTTCGCGCAATGCCTCCATCTGCTCGCGGAACATCACGCGGGCGTCCTCGCGACTTGTCGGCCCATATGGCTCAAGACGCACGCCCAGCGGCCCAACAGCGCCCGCTACAAGGCAACTGTCGCCAGCAGCCTCGCGTGCCAGATGTGCAGACTCGATGTTGAGACGCGCCACATCCTGCTCCAGCCCATATTGCGCCAGCCGCGTGCGATTCGCGCCAAAGGTGTTCGTCTCCAGGACCTCGGCGCCGGCTTCGACGTACTCCCTGTGTACCGCTAGCACCATCTCCGGGTGCTTCACCGACAGCTCGTCGTAGCACTGATTCACAAAGAAACCACGCGAATAGAGCATGGTCCCCATCGCACCATCAAAGAGTATCACCTGCGATGGGTCCAGCAAGCGCGCCAGAAGCCTTGCCCTTGGGGAGGCTTTGCCAGACGCGTTGTTGTGGAGTGACTGCTCAATCGTGTTTGCCATGGGTACCTTACACACTCACTGCTTTAACCGGTTGCGCAGCTGCCGAATGCACTGCTGCGCGCTATCCTGATATACATGTCAAGCTTTACATCTGTTACTGCGTCTGCCACCGTTGCCGGTGCCACCGAAGCTGCCGCAACCAGCCGCCGCCCGCACCCGCGCACCGATCGTCTTCACGAGCTGCTCCGCGAACGGATCCTTGTGATCGACGGTGCCATGGGCACGATGATCCAGCAGTATAAACTGAGCGAGGTCGATTTTCGCGGTACACGCTTCGCCGACTGGAGCAGCGATCTCAAAGGCAACAACGATCTGCTTGTCATCACGCAACCGGACATCATAGCAAGTATCCATGAACAATACCTCGAAGCCGGCGCAGATATACTCGAGACCAACAGCTTCAACGCCAATGCCATCTCGCTTGCCGACTACGGCATGGTCGAACTGGCGTATGAAATAAACCATGCTGCAGCGGCACTGGCTCGGCGGGTGGCGGATTCCTTTGAAGCCCGCGACCCGGAACGCCCGCGCTTTGTAGCAGGTGTGCTTGGCCCCACAACACGCAGTGCGTCGCTTTCCCCATCGGTGGAAGACCCGGGTGCCCGCAATGTCACCTTCGAACAACTGGTAAGCGCGTACACAACGGCAGCCCGCGGGCTCCTGGATGGCGGCGCGGATATCCTCCTTATTGAAACCATCTTCGATACACTGAACGCCAAAGCCGCGTCCTTTGCCATCGAATCGCTCTTTGAAGAGCTTGGTGTTCGCGTACCGGTCATGATATCCGGCACCATCACCGACGCCAGTGGGCGCACGCTATCCGGGCAGACGGCCGAGGCCTTCTGGGTGTCGATGGCGCACGCTGAACCGCTGTCGATAGGGCTCAACTGCGCTCTGGGCGCGGACCAGTTGCGTGCGTATGTGCAGGAGGTGTCGCGCATTTCGAACGTCTTTGTAAGCGCACACCCGAATGCGGGGCTGCCGAATGCATTTGGCGAATACGATGAATCGCCTGAAAAGATGGCAGGTGAACTGGGTGAATGGGCGCGCGCAGGGCTTGTGAATATGGTGGGTGGTTGTTGTGGCACCACACCCGCTCATATCCGTGCTATTGCAGATGCGGTAAAGGGTGTTGCACCGCGCAAAGTGCCGGAGATACCAAAGCGGCTCAGGCTTTCAGGGCTTGAGGCTGTAACCATTGGTCCCGACAGCAACTTCATGAATGTCGGTGAGCGTACCAATGTCACCGGTTCATCGCGCTTCGCGAAACTCATTCTTGGCGACCGCTATCCGGAAGCGCTGGAAGTGGCGCGTCAGCAGGTGGAGAGTGGCGCGCAGGCTATTGATATCAACATGGACGAAGGGCTGCTGGATGCCTTCAAGGCCATGACGACGTATCTGAATCTGATTGCAGGTGAACCGGATATCGCACGTGTGCCGGTGATGATTGACAGTAGCAAGTGGCCGGTGCTGGAAGCGGGGCTCCGCTGCCTGCAGGGGAAGAGCATTGTGAACTCCATCTCGCTTAAGGAGGGCGAAGAGGAGTTTTTGCATCAGGCCAAGCTGGTGCGCCGTTACGGTGCAGCAGTGGTTGTGATGGCGTTCGACGAGCAGGGGCAAGCGGATACAGCAGAGCGCAGGTTTGAGGTGTGCAAACGCGCGTACAAGCTTCTTACCGAAGTTGTTGGGTTCCCGCCGGAAGACATCATCTTCGACCCGAATGTGTTTGCAATCGGCACAGGTATTGAGGAGCACGCGCGTTACGCCATTGATTTCTTTGAAGCCACGAAGCTGATCAAGGCACACCTGCCGCATGTGCATGTTTCCGGTGGGATCAGCAACATGTCGTTTTCATTCCGCGGCAACAACCCGCTGCGTGAAGCGATGCATTCGGTGTTTCTGTATTATGGCATCCGCGCAGGGCTGGATATGGGGATCGTAAATGCCGGTCAGCTGATTCCGTACGAGGAGATACCCGCCGAGCTGCGCGAGCGTGTGGAGGACGTGGTACTTGCGCGCCGCGCCGATGCCACCGAGCGGCTGCTGGATGTCGCAGACCAGGTGAAGGGGCGGAAGAAGGAAGCGGAAGATCTGGGGTGGCGCGAGCTCCCGGTTGAAGAGCGGCTGTCGCACGCGCTGGTACACGGCGTTGACACATACGCCGTACAGGACGCAGAGGAAGCGCGCCTTAAGGTGGCGCACCCGATTGAAGTGATTGAAGGGCCGCTTATGGCCGGCATGAATATCGTGGGCGACCTCTTTGGCGCCGGGAAGATGTTCCTGCCGCAGGTGGTGAAAAGCGCGCGCGTCATGAAGAAGGCGGTGGCACATCTGATTCCCTTTATTGAAGCGACGAAAACGCAGGACACCAAGTCTGCAGGGCGCGTGCTGCTTGCAACGGTAAAGGGGGATGTACACGATATCGGCAAGAACATTGTGGGCGTGGTACTGCAGTGCAACGGCTATGAAGTAGTGGATATGGGTGTGATGCAGCCGGCCGCGAAGATACTTGGGCATGCGCGAGAGATCGGCGCCGATATCGTGGGCGTATCGGGGCTGATTACGCCGTCGCTCGATGAAATGGCGTTTGTTGCGAGTGAGATGGAGCGGATGGAGTTTACACTGCCGCTTTTGATTGGTGGTGCGACGACCAGCAAGGCGCATACAGCGATACGCATTGAACCCAATTACTCGGGGCCGGTTGTGCACGTACTCGATGCCTCGCGTGCGGTTGGCGTGGCGAGTGCACTGCTTGGCAGCAACAAGGAAGAGTTTGTAAAAGACGTGCGTGCGGAGTACGAGATGGTACGTAACGCGCGCAAGTCACGGAACCGCGCGGGGCGACTGGTGCCTATTGAAGAGGCGCGCGCCAATCCGATACGTATTGATCTGAGCATGCCGGTGCCGCGTCCGACCTTTACAGGTGTGCGCACGTTGCTGGAGTTCCCGCTTGAGGAGTTGGTAGAGCGCGTTGACTGGACACCGTTTTTCCAGGCGTGGGAGTTGGCGGGTCACTACCCGGCGATTCTGGAAGACGAAAAAGTCGGTGAGGCAGCCCGCGGGCTGTTCAATGATGGCCAGGAGATACTCAAGCGGATACTTAAAGACAGGTCCCTTGAAGCGCGTGCAGCGTTTGGCTTCTGGCCTGCCAATTCAATTGGTGATGATATCGAGCTGTACACCGATGAATCGCGGAGTGAAGTGGTTGCAACGCTGCATATGTTGCGTCAGCAGCTCGATAAAAAGGGAGACGGGCGTCCGAACCGTTGTCTGGCGGACCTGGTTGCGCCGCGCGACAGCGGTGTCATTGACTACATGGGTGCGTTCGCTGTTACGGCGGGTCATGGTCTGGATGTGCTCATTGCCGAAGCTCTGGCGCGTCACGACGACTACAGTTCGATTATTTCGAAAGCGCTTGCAGACAGGTTGGCGGAAGCGTTCGCCGAGTGTCTGCATGAGCGGGTGCGCAAGGATTACTGGGGTTACGCGCGCGATGAGCAGCTTTCCAACGACGATCTGATTCGTGAGCGTTACCAGGGGATCCGGCCGGCGCCCGGTTATCCCGCGTGCCCGGACCATACTGAGAAGCGGACGCTCTTTGATATTACGGGCGCAACGGAGCGTGCGGGTATCGAGCTGACGGAGGGTTTTGCAATGACGCCGAGTGCTGCTGTGAGCGGCTGGTATTTATGGCGTCCGGAGGGGAGGTACTTTGGTATTGGGAGTATTCTCCCCGATCAGGTTGCGGACTACGCGAAGCGGAAGGGGTACGACGAGGCCACGATGAAGCGGTGGCTGTCGGCGAATCTCGCGTGATTTGCGTGTGAGTGCGTAGCGCGCGAGCGCACGCATGTTGGTTTGCAATAAAAAGCCGGTCGCGGTGCGCTGAATATTTGCGCGTCGCGACCGGCTTTTGTTACTGTCAGCCTTTAAGCGTACGCTTGTACTTCCGCTCTGCGGGGCCGACGTAGATCTGACGCGGGCGAGCGATCTTCTGTTCCTTGTCCACGATCATCTCTTCCCACTGTGCGAGCCAACCGGAAACGCGTGCGACTGCAAAGAGCACGGTAAAGAATTCGGGTGGGAACGCCATTGAGCGGTAGATGAGCCCGGTATAGAAGTCCACGTTCGGGTAGAGCTTGCGCGATACGAAGTATTCGTCCGAGAGTGCAATGCGTTCGAGTTCGAGCGCGATTTCGAGATCCTTGTCCATCCCGACCTGACGGAAGACATCGTCTGCGAGTGCTTTCACGATGCGTGCGCGCGGGTCGTAGCTCTTGTACACGCGGTGTCCGAAGCCCATGAGTCGCGCGCCCTTGCCGTTTTTCACTTCCTCGATGAAGGGTGCAACGTTCTTCGGGTGTTCGATCTGCTTGATCATGCGTAGCACAGCTTCATTGGCGCCACCGTGGAGCGGGCCGAAGAGCGCAGCGATACCCGCGGCAACAGCAGAGAACGGGTCCACCATGGAAGAGCCTACTGAACGCACTGCGCTTGTGGAGCAGTTCTGTTCGTGGTCTGCGTGCAGAATGAACAGCACTTCGAGTGCTTTCGCGAATACCGGGTTGGCTTCATAGCGCGGTTCTGACATGCGCGCCACCATCGACAGGAAATTCTCCACGTAGGGGAGATTGTTGTCCGGGTAGATGAATGGCAGCCCCTTGGAGTGCCGGTATGCGAATGCGGCAATCGTGGGGAGCTTGGCCATGAGTCGCACAACCGAGATGTAGCGCGCCTGCGGGTTGTGAATATCGCGTGCTTCAGGGTAGAAGCTCGACATAGCAGCGGTTGCACTGCACAGCATCGACATCGGGTGTGCATCGTAACGGAACACTTCCAGGAAGCGCCGCATGTTCTCATGCACGTAGGTGTGATATCTGATGTCGTGTTCCCATGCGTCGTATTCCGACTGCGTGGGGAGTTCACCATTGCGAAGCAGGTATGCAACTTCCAGGAAGGACGCACTTTCAGCGAGCTGTTCAATCGGGTAGCCGCGGTAGCGGAGAATCCCTTTTTCACCGTCGATGTAAGTGATTGCAGAGCGACAGGAAGCGGTGTTCATGTACGCCGGGTCGTAGCTCAGCATCCCGAATTCTGCCGGGTCTTCTTTAATGGCGCGCAGGTCCATGGCCCGTACGTAGGTACTTCTCTCGGGGCCCTCGGTGGTTATAGCGGCGGAGTAATTGCTGCCTGTGCGGCTGTCCTGTATGGCGAGAGCATTTCCTGCTGCTCCAGCGGCTTTCTGGTCGGTCATGAGCTGATTCCAATTGGCTTCTGAGACTTCTTAGCTGACATCAGTGAATCTATCGGATTGCACACGTGTATTGTTGAGTCGCGTGCAAAGCGTGGGTGAAGTATCGGGAGGGTGTCCCGGGTATATGGTTCCCGGGCTCCGGTTGCTTGCGGTTGGTGGGGTTTTCTGGAACGGGGTGGCGCTGTGGCGTGACAGCGGGCGGCGGCCCGTCGTCCTTTTCCGGAATGGATCGGGTGCCGGTGCTGGTATAGCCCGGCGGGTACAGATCCGGTATAGATTGAACGAATTCCTTTAGCAGAGAACTGACTTGGCAGCACCCAATATTTCGGAGAGTGTGGGCGGGCCGGCCGGTATCCCGTTTCAGCTGCGCTGGACGGGTTCACGGGAGGCATTGATTGCGATCGGCCTCTGGGCTGTGGCCTTTGTATTGCTCTTTATGCGCCCCGCGGAGCTGCTGTTTGATGCCTGGTGGAACGACCCCAACTCCGGACACGGGCTGCTGCTTGGGCCGCTGGCGATCTGGCTGGCGTGGAAGGCCGGGAAGGACCCGCGTGCGGCCGCGCAGCCGCTGCTGGGGCTCCTGATCATTGCTGCGGCCGTGCTCTTCCGGTACGCCTCGGACCTGGCTGCTGAGCTGTTCATTATGCGCGGCTCAATGATCATGGCGGCGCTTGGGCTCGTGGTCTTTTACGGCGGGCTCCGCCAGGCGCTTCACTGGTGGCTGCCGTTCGTGCTGTTGGGGCTATCGGTTCCGATTCCGGAAGTGGTGCTCAACTCTGTTGCGCTGCCGCTTCAGTTCACGGCGTCCAAGATTGGTGCTGCGATGCTGGAATGGCGTCAGATCCCCGTGCTGCTCACCGGAAACGTTATCCGGATCCCCGGGCAGGACCTTTTTGTGGCTGAAGCGTGCAGTGGGCTGAGATCGCTGACTGCGCTCCTGAGCTTGTCGGTACTGCTGGGCGCGCTGTTCTTGCGCACATGGCCAGTGCGCGTGTTGCTGCTTCTGCTGGCGATCCCGATTGCAGTGATCATCAACGGAATCCGGATCTTCGTTACCGGGTTCCTGGTACTCTTCGTAAGCCCGGAAATGGGGCAGGGTTTCATGCACACCAGCGAAGGAATGGTGATGTTCGGAGCCGCGTTTGTGATTACAGGGGCAGTCACGTGGCTGCTTGGCAAGGGCGAGGGTTTTCTGTTGCGTAAAATGGGCAAGGGAGAGGCGAAGATAGCATGAACAGCAAAATTATGAATTATCTGCCGGCGGTACTGCTCTTCGGGGGCGTACTGCTGATCTCCGGGATCCGTGAGCAGTATGTGATGAACAGTCGCGCTCCGATGAGCGCAGTGGTGAATGAACTGGTAGGGTACGAAGGGCGTGATATTGCCATTGACACTGCGGAACAGCGTGTAGCAGGGATGTCCGACTATCAGATGCGTGCATTTGGGCCGGACTCTGCGGACACACGTTTTACGACGTACGTGGGTTATTACGAACGTCAGGTGCAGGGGCAGACGATCCACTCCCCCAAGAACTGTCTGCCGGGTGCAGGGTGGGAGATTCTGACGAGCCAGAAGCTGGCGCTGGACTCACATGAAGGCCCTGCGGTTGTAAACCGTGTGCTGCTGGCAAACTCGGGTGTGCGTGCGCTGGTATACTACTGGTATCAGGGTCGCGGACGCATTGAAGCGAGTGAATACCGTGTGAAGTGGGAGCTGTTGCGCGATGCAGCGCGCTACGGCCGCACCGAGGAAGCTCTGGTGCGCATAGTGGTGCCCGTGGGCCCGGGGATCGGCTCCGACGGCCCGGAAGTGGCAGCAGCGGACGCGATTGCCAGGGATGTCGCTGCGCCGCTTATTGAATCGGTTTACGAAGTGCTGCCGGTATCGCCCCGCGGCAGCTGAGTCGTAGTGGCCGCGGTGGTGGCGTGCCGCCAGACATTCCAGTCGCCGCGCATCGCATATCTGAGCGCTGATAGCGGCATAAAGAGTAGCCTCGCTGCGTAGGCCACGTCGCCCGCCAGCCGACGCACATTAAATCGGTAGCGGGCCGCGGCCGCGAGCGCTATGAGAACGGCAAACACCATTGATGCGATAAGCAGCGGCCGGTGCTCTACAACAAACACGAACGCTGCAGCAACTGCAATTAACGCCAGCAGTGGTGTCACCAGACGGATGACTTTGTGCAGCAGGAAATCCGTGATCATCGGATTCCCGGCCGGCGACATAACGCGTGGCATCCGGCCAATGAACTGAATGAGCCCGGTGGTGGTTCTCAGGCGGCGGTTGTATTCCTGATCGCGTGTGAAACGACGCGGGTCGACTGCTGTAGCGTTCTGCACGATGCCAACACGCTTGCCATTAAGCGCGTGCGACCAGGTGACCCACAGATCGTCGCAGATGGTGCCTGTGGGAATCGGATTCCAGTTCTCGCGTTTCATTGCATAGACGCACCCGGTTACGCAGATGATGCTGTGCTTTGCGGCCTGCCCCATGCGCATATTGAGCTCGCGCTTCCAGTAGGCGTCCATCAAGGCGTCGCCGCTTTCAGCAGCGAGTGTACCGGTTACAGCTTCGAATGGCCCGGTTTCAAGTTCTGAAATCAGTGCGCGTATGGTGCTTCGTGCGAAGTACTGCGCAGTATCGGCGAATACGAGAATGTCTGTGGTAGCACTCCGGACACCGGCGTTGAGCGCGGAGGCTTTGCCGCCCGGTGCGTCACCGGCGCTGCCGGCGGCGACTTTCCTGCCGCGACGCGAGATTACCGCGGGGTAGACAACCCACCCGCCAATCAGGATTCCGGATGATAGAAATGCGAGCAGCAGCGCCATCAGCACAATGTACGGGGTCAACCGGGTGGAACGGAGCGGCAGCGGTCTGCGGGCTGCTCAAACCCCCGGTTTTGGGTCGCGTGAGAGCAATTTCGTGATGCGAATCACAACTCTGTAGCTTTGCTATTGACTACCGGGCCGGAGGTCGTAGATTCGCCATTGGTCCCGTCATTCAAGACGCTCTCCGGTAGAGATACTTCGGGGGTCGTGCGCACGAGGTTGCTGCACGGTGCGACCTTTGCCACTGTTCCAGGAGTAACGATGAAGCGTCTCGCCCTGATCGCCGCAATTTTCACTTTCGCTGCATGCTCTGCCAAGGAAGAAGCACCCGAAGCAGACACCAGCACACCAGCTGCTGCCGCTGTAACCGATTCGGTTGCAGACAGCATGGATCATTCCATGCACATGGACTCAGTCGCCAAGCCTGATTCCACGCAGGAGTAAGCTGCAAAAAGCGGGGCGCACTGCTAAAGTGCGCCCCGCATTGCATTCATGTATGCCTCAAGCCACGCGGCGCGCTACGCCACACTCGGCTCGCTTGCACCAAACGGGAGCGCACTTACTGTCGCAGACTCACCGCCCGCTGTCACGGTATCGCCGTCGCTGAGTTCGCGGCGCAACATGGCAAGCGCAATCGGACCATACGCCGGCGATTCAACGCTGCTTGTTACGGTGCCGACCGCTGTTCCTTCTGCGCCCAGCACCTCTGTGCCGACTGCGAGCAGTACATCGCTCCGCAACCCGCGCACATAGCGATTCACATGACCGCGGAAGTGCACACGCGCAACCGTTTCCTGCCCTGTGTAACAACCTTTCTCGAAAGAGATTGCGCCGAGCTCCTCCATGTTGGCTTCCTGCGCAAGAGTGGCAGAGGAAATATCCGTGCCGTACAGCGGAAAGCCGGCTTCAACGCGCGCAATACTGAGCGCTGCCATCTGCCCTTCACTTGCAGCCGCGGCAAGTGCATAGCGCACCTGTGAGCGATGCTCCCTCTCCACAGCAATCAGCCACGCATTCACATCTCCGAGTAACGGAATTCGCATTGCCCGCACCTCGGCGTCACCCAGAACGACCCGGTGCAACAGATACGGTGTTGAGGCGGAAACGCCGAGTACCGCTTCTGCCCGCGCGCCTGCCACCAGAAATGCCACCTTGTTATCAGTGATATCGCTGTAGCGTGCGATGCGTGGATTGACGTACTTGCGCACGGTGCCCCACCAGCCGGTGAATGCCGCAGCGCGACAGACTGTCTTGAAGGACTCGTCGCCGTCGCGTACAACGATCATATCGCCTTCAATTTTGCCCTTCGCTGTGAGCGCTGCTGCGTAACAGCCTTCATTAATGCCCAGACGCGCAATGTCGTTTGTGACCAGCCCGTTCAGTACTTCGGCGGCCTTTTCGCCGCTGAATGAGACCCAATGCAAGCCGGGGAGCTCGAACCACGCGACACTTTCGCGGAGAAGCCGCCAGTGCCGGACAATTTCATCCCGTTTGATGATCATAGAGAGAGAATCTAACCCGCGCACACCGATGCGGATGTGTTGAGCTGTGCGTACTGTGTGGCTGGCGGACGTGTGGCGTGTTCCCCAGCGCGACGCTTTTAGAGCGTGAACTCCCTCAACTCGCGCACGTGATGCAGCTCCACACCCCGCACCTTTGCACAGAGACTCTCCGTAGCGCACTCAAGACCAATGATGTGCGCGCCTTCACCCGCGTGCGCTTTGGTGCGCTCAATGATCGCCGCGTACGACTGCACAATGGACGGAGGCAGAGAGGGTTGCTGGACACCGTCGTCAGCTGCACGCAACAGCGAGACGTACATCTCAATTCCCGCCACATCCAGGATCTGCTCCGCGTCGCTTCTGTTGCTGTCACTCCGCACGATAAGACGCCACCGCGACGCGGCGCGTTTCACCCAGTCAGCAGCGCCTTTTTTGAGGCGCGTTGTGTCGCGCATGAATGCGGCGCAGCTCCGCTCTGCCTGCATCGACACGATGTCCACCAGTGTTTCGTCTTCTTCGCCAAGTTGTGACTGTACGGCGAAGCGCACGGCTTCAGCGATGGTGCGTCCGGCGATGACGTCGTACTGATCGGGCGGCTCCATGTCAATGCCGGCTGCATGCAGACCGGCGGCAACGGCGCGCGCACGGAGTGCAGGTGTGTCGGCGATGAGCCCGTCGAGTGCGACGACGAGCAACGGGCGGGAGCGGAGTGTCACGGGTCGGCTCCGTGTGGTGTGAAAACGGAACGCGTGGTGGCTGTAGCAGGGATTGTCATTGCGCGGCCCCGCCTGGTGTGACCGTTGAATGAGCGCCAGCTGCTGCATCGAAGAGTTCCACCGGGTGCACAGTGCGCGCGCTGCTGCCACTCAGCATCAGCCCTGCGCCGATTTGCATCATACAGCCGGGGTTACCGGTTGCAACGAGTGTTGCGCGGGTATCTGTGATGTGAGTGAGTTTAGGCGCGAGAACGGATTCCGAGACATCGGGTTCGATCAGGGAGTAAATCCCCGCGCTTCCGCAGCACTGATCGGAATCGGTGAGCGGTGTGAAGCGGAGCCCGGGGATTCCGGCCAGCAGATCCAGTGGTTGACGCACGACTCGCTGCGCGTGCTGCTGGTGGCAAGGGGCGTCGTGTGTAACGCTGACGTTGAGAGCAGCGGCAGCAGGCGGTTGCGCGCGCGTTGCGAGGAACTCGCTGATATCGCGGACACGGGAGGAGAACTGCAGAGCGCGGTTGTACCAGTCGCTGGCAGTGCCGCCAGCCGCGTCGCTCAGCAGGTGTGCGTAGCATTTCATCATTGCGCCACAACCGGCGGAGTTGACAACGACAAATTCCGCACCCGATGCTTCGAACGCAGCGATGTTGGTGCGTGCGAGTTTCTGCGCAGTTTTGAGATCGCCTGCGTGTGCGTGTAGCGCGCCGCAGCACACCTGTCCGGGTGCGTCGGTGAGTGAACATCCAGCGCGCGTCAGGCACCGTTCGGTAGCGCGGTTGACGTGCGCGTAGAGGCCGTGCATAACACAGCCGTCGAGTGTCGCGACTTTAACCGGCGGGTTGGTGGTGCCGCGGTCGGTTGTGTCGCGGCCGGTTGTATTCAACGACGCCGTATATTGTCCAAGCTTCACCGGCGACGTCGATGCCAGCATTGCAAACGGGAATGCGAGTCGCCGTGGCAATACAATGGCCAGCAGCACTGGAATACGCGTTGCGCGCAGCAGTCGCGCACCCGCCATTGCAGTGCGCAGCAACCACTTCCTGCTGAACACGCCAAGTATGACGCGCGCGGTCCATGGCATGCCGTGCGATTCCAGCATGCTGGCGCGTGTGGCTTCAATGAGTTCGCCATACGGGACACCCGATGGGCATGCAGTTTCGCAGGCGCGGCAGCCGAGGCACTTGTCGAAGTGTTCGGTTGCATCAGAGTCGGTTACAGCAATCCCTCCTTCGAGGAGCTGGCGCATAAGGAGGATGCGTCCGCGCGGCGAATCGTTCTCGTCTTCCAGTGCCAGATAGGTGGGGCATGCAGGGAGACAGAAACCGCAGTGCACACAGAGATCGAGTCCGGCAGAAACTTTATCGAGCGGCGAACCCGGCAGGGCGCAGGGGCGACCGGTTGCAGCAGCATAGCGCGACGCAACGCTTGTGGTTGCACCGGTGCTGTATTGCGCTGGCTGTGCGGGTATGGCGGTCGGCTGGAAGTTCACGGTTACGGTGCAGTTTGCGGAATCGGGTTTCCCATGAGCCCTGGATTGAACATACATCCGGGGTCAAAACTTTCACGTATCCTGAGGGACAGCAGGTCTGCGGGCGGCGGGAAGAGCCCCCATGCCGCGTCGTTGAGGCGTTCCGCGACAACGCGGATGTTGGCAGCGCGGAGTGCAGTGATGACAGCAACGGAGTGCACAGGCGGAGCGAAGATGCGTACAACACCGGATGTGACTGCAGCGCTGTAGCGGAGTGGCGGGTGTGGCGAAGTACCGTACGCTGAAATCGCGGTGCGAAGGATATCCGATACACGCGAGAGCCCGGCGCTTGCACGCACGACATTCCAGTCGCTCAAGGCACGGTTTCCGACTGAATTCATATCACAGACATTCTCCATATTGCGGAGTCGTGTCCAGACGGTACCCGCTACCTCGCGCGTTGCACTCATGCGCGCCAGATGCGCACGTTGTTCATGCAGCAGCGATGCGTTGCCGCCGATACGCAGATACAGTGTACTCGCAAGCTGTCCTCCGGGGTTGGGCGTGCGTTCACTGTAATTGCCGCCTATTGCTGGATCGCCACTGCCCGTGCCTTCGATATACCGTGCACTTTCCGCGTCCACCAGTTGCGCAGCCATCGGCACAAACGGCAACCGGCGCACAGCATTCAACTGCGCCGCCAGCAACTCCGGTTCCACTTCCAGTGCAAGCGTAACCTCATTTTGCGGCATGGCGTGAAGCTTCAGTGTGACGTCGGTGATAACGCCCAATGTCCCCCATGAGCCCGTGATGAGCCGGACCAGATCGAAGCCTGCGACATTCTTGACGACCCTGCCGCCCGCCTGCACATGGCGGCCTGTGCCGGTAACAGCACTCACGCCTGTTACCATATCGCGCGCGTGTCCGTATGCAGCTGCGAGTGGCCCTGCAGATGCCGTTGCAATTGTGGCACCCACTGTGCCCGCGTCTGCACCATACGGGTCGAGCGCCAGCCACTGCCGCTTACTGCGTGTTACATCGGCAATCTCCGCCACTGTAGTGCCGGCACGCGCCGTAATCACCAGGTCGCCCGGTACGTATTCAGTGACACCGGTGAACGCTTCTGTACTGAGTACATCGGTGGCTGCGCACGGGCGACCACCGCTGAGCCAGCTCCCGGCGCCTTGCAAGCGATACGAACCACGGTCCGTCTGACACCTATGCACAAGGTCGATAAGCTGTGCTGTGGTTTGAGGGCGTTGCACGGTCACTGTGCACCCAGCTCCATGCAGCGGCTTACCGGCAACACCTTGTCCGGGTTCGCAATACCCGCCGGATCAAATGCGCGACGCACTGCGCACATCGCGCCGATCGTATCCGGTGAATACAACTGCTCCATGTACGCCACCTTGTCCACACCCACGCCATGCTCGCCTGTGATCGTACCACCGGCTGCGATGCACACTGCCATAATCTCCGTCATCGCAGCATGCACCCGCTCTGATTCCACCACGTCATACGGGTTGTACGGGATATTCGGATGCAGATTGCCATCGCCTGCGTGGAATACATTGCACACATGCACAGCATGCGCGGCACCTATCTCCTGCACGCGCCTGAGCACTTCCGGCAGCTTCGTACGTGGCACCGTTGCATCCTGCACCACCAGTGCCGGCGCCACACGCCCCATTGCACCAAAGGCCTTCTTGCGCCCCTGCCACAGCGCATCGCGCTCGCTGTCATTGGCTGCAACGTGGATATTCCCCGCGCCCGCAGCCCTTAAGAACCGCTCTATCTCCTGCACGTCTTCCTCCAGCGCCGCTGCCATGCCGTCAACTTCAACAAGGAGGATCGCCTCTACATCGGTCGGATAGCCGGCTTTGTAAATCGAACCTTCGATCGCGCGGATAGTTGCCCTGTCCATCATCTCAAGTGCGGCAGGTACAATCCCCGATGCAATAATCGCAGACACGGCATGCGCTGCGCTTTCTATACTGTCGAAATCTGCAAGCAGTGTACGCACCGCTGGCGGTAGCGGCACCAGTTTCACCCACACATCGGTGGCGATACCAAAGCAACCTTCCGAACCCACAAAAAGCCCTGTCAGATCGTAGCCGTCGCTTTCACCATACGGATCGCCCAGCATTGCAAAGCTGCCGTCAGGAAGCACGACCCTCAGCGCTGCAATGTGGTTCAGCGTAACGCCATACTTGAGGCAGTGCGGGCCACCCGCATTCTCTGCCACATTACCGCCGATAGTGCACGCGCTCTGGCTCCCCGGGTCGGGTGCGTAGTGCAAACCAAAGGGTGCGGCTTTGCGCGAAAGCGTTGCATTCACAACACCAGCTTCGACGTGCGCTATGCGGTTATCTGCGTCTATCTCAACGATGCGCGTGAGCCGGTTCACGCCCACCACGACTGCATTGTCGGCGAGTGCGCCGCCTGAAAGCCCGGTGCCTGCACCACGCGGCACAAACGGCAACCCGTGCGTAGCGAGTACTCTTATTACAGCGGCGACTTCCTCTGGCGTTCCTGGAAGCACCACCAGCGATGGCAGGCGGTGATAACCCGGCAGCGCATCGGAGTCGAAGGGGAGCAGCTCTGATTTAGAAGTACGGACCCACTCAGGGCCCGTTATCGCGCTCAGTTCAGCGATTACTCCATGCACTGCTGCCGCCCCAGAAGCCTGCAAGCGCGCCGCCGTCGGGCGACTGACGCAGTTTTTCAAAGGCGCGCTCACGGATCTGACGGATGCGTTCACGGGTGACACCCATCAGTGTGCCGATCCGTTCCAGCGTCATCGCCTCAGAACCTTCCTCGAGTCCGTAATAGAGATAGAGGATCTTCCGTTCGCGTGGAGTCAGATGAGTTCTGAAAACGCGGTCGATGAACTCGCGCATCAACTGCGAGTCGGTCCCTTCTTCGATTTCAACGTGCGTTTCACCCGGGAAACGATCGCCGATTGTGGAGGCATCGCGGTCTGAACGGTCGAGCGGTGCGTCGAGTGAGATCTCGGTGTTGGAAATAGCACGCGCGCTCCGCACCTGTTCGATGGGCTCGTTAAGTACACGTGACACTTCTTCATCGGTGGCGTCGCGGTTTAGCACTTGCGACAAAGCAGTCTCAGCGCGCGCCACGCGTATCATCGCCGAGTTCTGGTTGAGCGGGACGCGGACACTGCGGGTCTGTTCGGCGAGTGCTTTGAGTACTGCCTGACGTACCCACCAGACTGCGTACGAAATGAACTTGACCCCCTGGTCCGGGTCGAACTTCTTAACCGCCTTGAGGAGCCCTTCATTGCCGATCGCGACGAGCTCAGAGAGGTCGAGTCCGTGTCCCTGATAGCGCTTCACGTACGAGATGACGAAGCGGAGGTTGGCGGTAACGAGCCGCTCCGCAGCGAGCTCATCACCAGCGCGTGCGAGTCTGGCCAGCCTGCGTTCTTCCTCGATATCAGGGATGAGCGGCAGCGCCTGGATATCGGAGAGGTATTGGTCGAACGCGGAAGACGACGACGACCGGAAAAATCCTCGGCCGGCTGAGTGAGATGTCCTCCGAACTGCGGCGGTTCCTGCCTGCATACAAGCCCTCTCCGAACGGTTCTGACGGCCGCCGGGGTGGGTAGAAGCAGCGGCCGGTACAACGGTGGGACAGTGACGATAATTACCAAATCCACGCCGTGCAATAGTTTTGCGGTATATCGCAGATTTGTGATCTGCGAATCGACCTCTCAGCTCTGAGAAAGTGCCTTTTCTGCCATAAAATCGGTCACTTTGACCGAATAGTCACCGCCGGCTGGGTGCATGGTGCCAATCGCTGACGGCAGTGAATAGTGAACCTCGCTCTCCCGGACCTTCTTGTCGCTGTGCGTCAGTGCGACAATTGCCGCCGGAATAGCTGCGGCCGCGGTAAATCTGTCCGAAAGCTGCGCAATGCGGGTCGGTAATCCTGACCGGCCCACAATTTCTGACACTGCGTTTCGTAGCCCCGCGGGTGCCACGCCAGCGAGCTCAGCAATGCGGCTTTCCACCACCATTCCGACCGCGACTGCCTCGCCGTGGCTCACTGCATAGTCACTCGCGCGCTCAAGAGCGTGCGCGATAGTGTGCCCGAAGTTGAGAATCTTACGGAGGCCGCGTTCGGTTCTGTCCTGTGCCACAACGTTGGCCTTGATGAGCACTGAGTCGCCGATGATCGCAGGGAGTGCTTCTGCATCGGCAAAGCGCGTTGTGAGATCGGGGAGCGCGTTCGACACCCGATCAAGGTACGCAGCATCGGCGATAATGCCGTGTTTGATGATCTCCGCCAGACCGCTCCGGAACACCTCGTGCGGCAGCGAGCGCAACACCGATGGGTCGATTACAACAGCACGCGGATCATGAAACGCGCCGACAAGGTTCTTGCCGTGCGGTGAATCAACTCCCGTCTTGCCACCGACAGATGCGTCCACCATTGCAAGGAGCGTAGTCGGCAACTGCACAACAGGAATGCCGCGCATGTAGGTAGCCGCAACGAACCCTGCCATATCGCACACAACACCGCCGCCCAGTGCAACAACAGTCGTGTCGCGTGCGCAACCGCGTTCGAGCAGTGCATCGGTGAGTTCGGCCCAGCGTTGACGGGTCTTTTCGGATTCACCAGGGGGGATGGTGATAATCGGGACATCGTTGCGCGCGCCGAGTGCGCCGAGTATCGCGTCGCCATGCAGCGCTGCAACGGTTGTGTCGGAGATCACAACCACGCGGTGCGCAGGTGCGTGTTCGCGTACGATGCAGCCGAGCGAACCGAGAGCACCAGCGTGCACAAAGATCGGGTACGCGAGCGGCGAACCTTCTATCGGCGAACCCGCTACCGCGCCACCGTCACTCACCAGGTTACCTCGCCAGCACCTGCCCGCTTGTTCGCGACCCGTGCCAGCATGAACAACAGATCCGACAGCCTGTTGAGATACACTATCGCCAACGTCGGCAGCTCGATCTCCTCTGTGAGGTGCACCACATGCCGTTCAGCGCGCCGGCACACTGTGCGCGCCACATGCAGCGCAGCGGCTTTGGGGGTGCCGCCCGGGATAATAAAGCTCTTGAGCGGCTCCAGCTCGGCTTCACAGGCGTCGATGGCCTGCTCCAGCTCTGCGATACGCTCCTCGTCGATATTGGCCTTGGTGAGGTGCGCGCTCATCTTCTCGTGGTCCGGCGTCGCGAGGAGCGCGCCGATAGCGAAAAGATCACGCTGGATAGGGACCAAAACCTCGTCAATGCGGGGCATGATCTCGACGCATCGGGCGAACCCGATCACGGCATTGAGTTCGTCGACGTTGCCATAGGCTTCGACGCGGGGGTCGTCCTTGGGGACTCTGCCTCCGCCAAAGAGGGCCGTGCTCCCTTTGTCACCTGTGCGGGTGTAAATTCTCATGCATTAAGGATAGGCCTTTGGCGGGCGGTCTGCACGTCTTTTTCAGCTCGGGTGCCGCGGGGTTTTCGTTAAAGGGCGGCAGTAAACCATACTTATCTGATGAAGACAACTCTGAAGACACATCCCATTCGCGATATCACAATTATCGGGGGCGGCCCAACGGGTCTTTTTGCCCTCTTTTATGCCGGAATGCGGGGCGCCACTGCCCAGATCGTTGACGCACTGCCGGATCTCGGCGGGCAACTCACTGCGCTCTACCCCGAGAAATACATCTTCGATGTGGCAGGACTCAATAAAATCCTTGCCAAGGACCTCGTTGCACAGCTCGCTGAACAGGCCGGACAGTTTCATAAAGACGTACCGTTCCCTGCACATCTGGTGCAGAAAGTTGTTGCACTCGAAGAAGAAGACGGACACTTCGTACTCGTTAC
>CAZDMG010000014.1:0-36671 GCA_964506655.1 uncultured Gemmatimonadaceae bacterium | reverse complement strand
TTGGTCCGGTGAGTTCAATATTTGACTACGCATTATTTGCTGTGATGTTTTTTGTGTTCAGTGCGAACAGTGCGGAGCAGCAGGGACTGTTTCAGACCGGATGGTTCGTGGAAGGGCTGCTGTCGCAAACGCTGATCGTGCACATGATCCGCACGAAGAAGGTCCCTTTCATTCAGAGCTGGGCTACGGCTCCGGTGGTGGCACTGACGTCACTGGTTGCAGTTATTGGAATAGCGATACCGTTCACGCCGGTAGCGGCAGCGCTTTCACTTGAACCGCTGCCGCTTGCATATTTCCCCTGGCTGATAGCGATTCTCGTGAGCTATGCTGTGACGATAGAGTTCGTCAAGAAGTGGTATATACGGCGCTTCAACGAGTGGCTGTAGTCCGGTTGCGGGCTGCAGACAGAGGCCGTGCGCTCAGCGGGGGCGTGCCGGGTCCCGAAGGCGCGCCAGCCCTTCCTGAGCTACAGTCGCTACCAATGAGCCGTCCTGGCTGAACACCTGCCCTGTTACGAATGCGCGTGCTCCTGCTGCACTTGGGCTGACATTGGTGTAGAGGAGCCATTCGTCTGCCCGGAACGGGCGATGCATCCAGAGAGTGTGATCCAGGGAAGCGATCATGAGCCGCGGATCGCGGAATGGAATCCCGTGCGGAAGAAGCGCGGTAAGCAGGAAGCCGTAGTCCGACGCATAGGCAAGGATAGCCTGATGCAGGATCGGTTCATCGGGGAGTTTGAGGATTGTGCGGAACCATACCTGTCGGAGCGCTTCTCCCGGTTCATGTTTGAGCGGATTGCCTGGACGGATTACGCGAATGTCGAGTGGTCTTTCCTGCGTAAGGACGTTACGGAGTTCCGGTGGCAGCGTATCGGCGCCGGCACGAATGAGATCCAGCTCCGGGACGAGTGATTCGGGGGGCGGTACATCGGGCATGACCACCTGATGATCGATACCGGTTTCTGCGATATGAAATGAGGCCGACATGTGAAAGATGGTCTCACCATGTTGTATCGCAGACACGCGCCTGCTGGTGAAGCTGCCACCGTCGCGCGGCCTGTCAACGAAGTAAACGATGGGTGCTTTGAGATCGCCCTCGCGCAGAAAGTAACCATGCACCGAATGGGCTTCGCGTGGTGCTTCCACTGTGCGCCTGGCGGCGACGAGTGCCTGTGCAAATACCTGTCCGCCAAAAACCCGCCCTGTGCCCAGATCGCGATTCCGCCCCCGATAGATATTGACCTCCAGTGGCTCCAGTTCCAGAAGCGACAAGAGTTCAGCAACGATGCTCACAGAAGTTTTGCTCCATTTGGCACGGGCTTGTCCGGCACACAAAGCGCAACAGCGCCATTGGCATTATGAAAGCCCGTTACGAGTACTTCTGAAATCATTGGCCCTATCTGTTTTGGCTGAAAGTTTACGACTGCCACCACCTGCCTCCCCACAAGCTCTTCAGCCCGGTAAAGGTCAGTGAGTTGCGCACTGGACTTTTTGTGTCCGATCTCATCACCAAAATCGACCACGAGCTTCCATGCAGGCTTCCGCGCTTCCGGAAACGGTTCAGCGGCAACGATAGTGCCGACCCTGAGTTCAATCTGTTCGAATTCGTCCCAGGAGATGGTTTTCATGCGGGATGTGAGCGTTGTTGAAGAAGACTAACGGTTGTGCAGCAGCAGTGTGAATATGACAGAAACACAATACGCCGCACATTGAATGCGCGGCGTATCGCGGACTGGAGAAGTGTAAGGAGGATATTCAACTCCAGTCTCTGCAGCGAACTCAGGCCAGCTGTCAAACAACCAGCTCAGGCGGTTCTGCTGCGTCTCCGGAAAGCTATCAGCATACCCATGCCGGCAGCAACCAGAGCGTAGGTGCCGGGCTCAGGGACGACGTTGGGCTCACCGTCACGCAGGAGGGTCCATGTGCCTTGGTTGCCGTAGTCCTGTGCATCGTAACAGTAGGAGACCCAATCCCCGACGCAGGCTTCCCATTGCCCGTCTTCACTATTGTGTGTTCTGAAAGCCTCGTTTGTGTTGAAGCTCAACCGCATCCACGACTGACTCGTGAGCGGAGTATCATACAGCGCACCAGAAAGGCTGTTGAAATTCCCGAGGTTCACAGAGAATCCATCGGTAAGCAAATTCGTGGGCTCGTACTCGAACGAGACGAAGTTGGAATTTGCAAGATCGTCGCCCGCATTGTAGCCGGATAGCGTGAGAATAGCAGTTGCGAATACTGCTTCCCCTGCTGCTTCCGTACAATCGACACAAAACCCGTTAAAGCGCCAGACGCTTAAATCAGCGTCTGCAGCCGTTGCTGCCTTCGGTGTGGCGGTAACCAGGCCGGCCAACACCACCGCGAGCGCAATGCGCCCAATACGTTTGAACATCTCGCTCCCTCCGCAGGAGTTGAAAAGAAGAGACTGCGTATAGGGGGGGTCTTCGATCATGCCGCAAACTTCATTCCACTTGCCGGCTTGGATAGCCCATAAGAGCCCGCCTCGTAAGTTATTGACTAACAGTATCATATGGCGCTGATGAAGTGTCCTTCATTACACCGAAGTACACCCGATTGTGTACTATACGCAACACTTGTGTAGCGGAGATGCCCCAGGCGTCACCTGTTGCCCGCGTGGAACAGTTTCGTACATACTGAAAAGGGACGTACCACATAAACGGACCTTCCCCGTAAACCAGGGGTGCCAGTCACATGACGCCCTATATTTCAGAGTCCATGAACAGATCAACGCTCGCTATCGGCCTGGCGACTGTATTGCTCGCCTGCAGCAACAATAGGCCGACGGCACCCACCGACGTACCACACATTTTTCTGGCGGAGGTCAATGGCTTCGACTTCGTCGCCCGGGGGGAGTTGTTTGCTCATTACAGAAGAGGCGTTGTCTCAATAGCTGCACGCGATGCTGATGGCCGCACCATACACCTGACTTTCCTGAGTGACCTCAGCTCCGGCACTGTTGACCTCGGTGAAAACAGCCCTAACTCGGGTACAACCTCAGTGCAGCAAGCTTATTGGCGGACCAATCTCTCAGGTGGCCACGGAAGAATAGAAATCCTGGAGGCCGACCCGACCCACATAAAGGGCACCTTCGAGTTCCGCGCTGTTGCAGTTCCTCAGACGCCGGCCAGCGGCCGATTGCAGGCCAGCGGAAGCTTCGATGTCTTGTTCCCCAGGGATACTACCGGCGTTTTACCAAATCGCGTGAGATAGCTTCATCCTCAAAGCCCCCGGTCAGTAAGTCTCCGCTACGGACGCAGCCAATGGCAGTTGTAACCGCCTGGGTTCTTCTGCAGATAATCCTGGTGGTACTCCTCCGCAGGATACCAGGTGGAAGCCTCTTCAATCGATGTAACAATCGGTGCGCTCCACCTGCCGGAAGCCTGTACCCGCTGTATTACACGCTTCGCCGCCTCTCTCTGCGTGTCTGATTGCACAAATATCGCCGACCGATACTGCGTACCACGATCGTTCCCCTGACGGTTAAGCGTGGTAGGATCGTGCAACCTGAAAAACCAGTCCTCCAACAGCGACTCATAGCTCAAAACCGCTGGGTCAAAGACAATCCGCACCGCTTCTGCATGTCCCGACTTGCTGTCGTGCGTATCATGATAACCCGGGTTCTCAAGCCAGCCGCCGGTATAACCTGCCTCGGTGTTCACAACGCCAGGAACCGCCCGGAGTATTTCTTCAACACCCCAGAAACAACCACCTGCAAGAACAGCAACCTCCACCGCACCCTCACTCTCCATCATCGTGCTCGCCAAACAGGTGACGGTACGCTCCATAGCCCGATGCTTCGAGTTCCGCGACCGGGATAAACCGAAGCGACGCTGAGTTCACACAGTAGCGCATTCCACCTGCGGATTTCGGACCGTCCGGAAAAAGATGCCCCAGATGCGAACCACCATGCCGCGATCGCACCTCGACACGCCGCATACCATGCGAGCTATCCTCATGCTCCGTCACGTTTCCCTCGACCGGACGCGTAAAACTCGGCCAACCGGTTCCGGAATCGAACTTATCAGTTGATGAAAACAGCGGTTCACCACTCACAACATCCACGTACAATCCCGCTTCGTGATTGTCCCAGTACGCGTTGTTGAAGGGTGGCTCTGTGCCGCACTGCTGCGTGACCTCGAACTGCTCCCGCGTAAGCTTACCGCGAAGGTCAGTGGTGGCCGGACGATTATAGACTTTCATATCCGTGGACCTCTGAACGCAAAAAAGAATTGCCTGCCTTGTACCGCAGGCTGCCATACATCTGCGTAATTCAACGCGTAATTCAACGCGTAATTCAACGCATGGTGCAACGCGTGTAACAACACGCTGCGCACTTCATAATACACCCGGTGACAAGCACCGTTCAAAACCAGATTCACGACTAAGTTCACAACTCTTTAAGAACCCTTTTCAATACTCTTTCTGCGCGCTACGTACACCCGCACCCTGAAACCGCGTTCTGTACACGCGCGCCATAAACGCACCCGCCACCATACCTCCCAGATGAGACTGCCAGCTGATGCCGGGCTGCCCCGGGAGTACCCCCACTGCCACACCGCCCCACAGCGCCACCACCACAGTCGCCAACAGCAGCCCCGCCAGACTCCTTGAATACCACCCGCTCACCACGATAAAGCCGAAGTAACCAAAGATCACTCCGCTCACGCCAATGTGAACTGAACCGCTTGCCCCCAGTAGCCACGCAAAAAGCCCCGCACCAAGCACTGAAGCAACGGTCACCGGAACAAAATGCCTCGCGTCCCGAAGCATGACCATCCAGCCAAGCACCGCGAACGGAATCGTGTTTGCCGCGATGTGGTCGAGTCGATAATGAATGAACGGAGCAAAAAGGATCCCCATCAGCCCGGCCTCGGTGCGTGGTACCACACCGAAGCGATTCAGCGACCCACCCGTGACACTATCGACCGCAAAGACGAACCAAAGCAGAGCCGTAAGTGTACCAATCACTGCCGCCTGCCTGCGCATCGTCAGCATGAGACGGCCCTTCTCCGTAATTCCAGGAACGTTCGTTTTGCTCATGGCTGTATATTTACACTGGAACAACCCAAACGGATGAACAGACGCACTTTCCTGTCACAGCTTGGCCTGCTGGGCGCTTCACTCCCATTTGCAGGCGCGTTGCCTTCCCTGCTTCACGCAGAGAGCAACGAGTTTGTGTTCGCGCGCCTCCGTTACGACTCCGGCGACTGGGACTACAACCCAAAGGTCGCCGCTAATGTACTGGACGCGGTGGTGCAGTACACGGATATCCCCGTGCAGCAGCGTGAGGTGGTGATCACCGCCGATTCCCGGGAGCTCCAGGCTTTCCCGTTTGTCTTCATGACGGGACACAAACTCGTCCGGTTCTCCGAAAAGGAGCGAAATGGCTTAGTCCGTTTCGTTGAAAGCGGCGGAGTGCTTTTTTCCGATGACTGCAACCACGATGTCAACGGCCTATACGCAAAGACTTTCGATCTGGAAATGCAGCGCGCCTTCGGCGATGAGAAAATCCTCAAGAAGATCCCTAACAGACATGAACTTTACTCATGCTTCTTCTCATTCCCCGATGGCCCACCGCAGACCTCGCACGAGCTCAACGGCTGGGGCGACAATATCGTGCACGATTACATGCGCGGCATCGAACACAACGGCCGCCTCGGCGTGATCTACTCCAATAAGGATTACGGCTGTGAGTGGGATTACGACTGGAAAAACAAACGGTTCAGACGATCCGACAATACCCGCTTTGCAGTGAACCTTGTTGTTTACTCAATGACGTAACAACTGACATAACAACTGACATAACAACAAATGGGGCCGGCATTAAGCCGACCCCATTGTCACATCTGTTGTACCGCAACAACCGTCAGTCGAATGCCCCACCGACGTTGATCTTGCGGATGAGCAGCCATGGAGAACCATGCGAGATGCTGTTGGTCTGCGTCGGCTGACCTTTGGCATCGCCGCCGGTGCCGTGCATCTCCCACTCGTCCGGACCAGTCACGCCATCCAGGTTACCCCAGAAGTCCGTGGTGATCGCGTTGTAGGTAACGTCGGTAACCATTCTGGTGATCTTGCCGTTCTTGATCTCCCAGAAGACGTGCCCGCCGAACTGACCGTTGTAGCGCTGCTGATCGATTGAGTAGCTGCCGCGTCCGTCGATCATCACGCCATCCTTCACATCGGCGATCAGTTCTTCCTTGCTCGGCGATCCTACCGGTCCCGGATCCACGTGCACATTGGGCATGCGGAGGAACGGGTAATCCCGCCACGTCGTAGCAAAGGTGCAACCGCGGCTTGCAGTCTCACCGATGAAGTGTGCCGTTTCGCGGTTCGTCTGCAGGCCGACCAGGATACCGTCACGCACAAGCGGCCACTTCTGTGTCTTCACGCCATCATCGTCGTAACCGGTCGAGCCGAGTCCGGCGCTGTTCTTGTCGGCAGTGACGTTGAAGTGCTTCGAACCGTACTTGAGCTTGCCGATATCAGAGATCTTCACAAAGCTGGTACCGGCGTAGTTGGCTTCGTAACCAACGATACGATCCAGTTCGGTGGCATGCCCGACGATCTCATGGATCGTGAGCATGGCATGCGACGGCGTAAGAATGAGGTCACGCAGACCGCTCGAGCCGAGTGGCTTGGCGGTGCAGAACTCAACGGCCTCATTGGCAACACGTTCCGCAGCCTGGAGGAAATCGGTCTGCTCTGCCACTTCCCAGCCGCCACACTGTGCGACACCTGGATAGTTGCGCGTGCGCGTTACATCACCGACGCGTGCGGTAACACTCATCGTCGGTGTGGTGGTGAAGAGTTCCTGCTCGATGTAGGAGCCTTCGGTGGAGGCGTAGTACCTCCATTCGTAGGCGCAGTTGGCGGAGACGTTCACCGCAGTGACGCCCTTGACAGTGCTGGCCTTATCGACGATTGCCTGCGCCCACTTCTGCTTGTCCGTTTCCGATACGGAATCCGGATGCTTCTTCATGGGTGTGATATAGTTGTCGACGTATGCCTGGTTGGGTGCGAGCTTGAGATCAGCGCGCTTTGCTATTGCGCTGGCCTTTGCTACTTCTGTGGCCACACGCGCAATGCGTCGGATCTCTTCTTCGGTAACGATCGGCGAGCTGGCAAAGCCCCAGACGCCGCTGTGTATCACGCGGACACCGAAGCCGCCAACGCGGCGCTCAGCATCGGTTGGGATACCAACACTGCCGCGGCCACCCCGTCCACCAAAACCGCCGAAGCCACCACCGCCACCACCGCCGCCACCACGTCCTCCAAATCCACCACCAGGGCCGCCTGTGCCCTGCGTGCGGAATGTGGCCGAACCACCCTGAAGTGAGGATGTCATCGTGAAGCGGATGTCGGCATAGCTGCAGCCGGCGTTTTTGGCTTCCATCAATGCGATATCTGCGAGCCCTTTGAAGCGTGTTTCAAGAACCCTGCCCTTTGGTGAGTCGGCAAGGATCTGTGCAAAAAGATCATTGGAATACAACGACAGCGCGGCAGTGGCACCAACTCCTTTGCCGACCGTCTTGAGAAAGTCTCGACGTGAGGTACTCATACCGGTTCCCTGTTCTGACGATCGCCCGGAAGCAAGTCGTCCTGGTTGAAGTTGACTGAGCAGATGAAATGCGCCTGCATCATATTGCTGGCGAAATTGATGTCATGTAGAACTCCTCAATGCGCACCGGTGGTACCAGCGCTGCGTTCGAGCCGTCGAAAGATTCTCCGAGCAGCATGGGAACCGGAGAGCCGACCAGCGTCAGGTTGTTGTAAGCAACCAGTGGCGACATGTTCCAGCGGAAGTTCTGTACCGGCCCGACGATCTCACCATTCTCAATGAGGAAAAGACCATCGCGTGTCATGCCGGTGTTGAGCAGTGGCTGATCTGTGGAGGGAACACCACGGATATACCACAGCGAAGTAACAAGAAGCCCACGGCGTGTCTGGCGTACCATCTCATCGATTGTGAGATTGGTACCGCCCTGAACGAGGCTCTGGTTCGTGCTGGCACTCTGGGGTCCTACAGCCTTGAGAATGCCATTCTCCACCCATGTCACAGGAGCAGCCGGTCTGTTGCCTGGACCAATCGGGGACTGGCGAAGGATCTGGTTGCCGATATCGCTCTTAAGAGTGAAGCCGTCACTGAAGACTTTGTCGCCGACTTTCTTTCCGGCCAGGTAGCCACCGCCACCCATATCGCCGAACATTCCGCCACCGCCACCACCGCCACCACCGCCACCGCCACCACCGCCACCGCCACCACGTCCGCCGCCACCGCCCGCAAATATGCCGGTGACGAGCGACAGGAACCGGGCGCTGGCCCGTGGCTCAAGAATTACCGTGTAACGGCCTGGCTCAAGTGCGCGGCCGTTGCGGCTCCGAACGGCCTTGCCTGCCGCGTCGCGTGTCAATGCCGCAGGGTCGACCATCTTCAGGTCTTTCACACCGCTGATCGCTGCAAAGCCGGAGCCTGAACCGTCCGGCATGCGACAGGTCAGCACAAAACCCATGTCAGCCGAACGGTAGTAGGCGAAAAGCCCTTTGGAGTTAGCCGTGCAGTTGGTCTGATCGCTCTTGGGAATGTAGCCGGCGCCAAGAACTCCCATCTGCTCGGAGATATCCGAACTGATCTTCACCATGCGTGCCCGTTCGGCCGGTCCGTAGTTGACCATGTCCGGGAGAGCCGAGTCCACCGGTATGTAGTCCTGCGGTCCCAGAAGTTCAGGTAGATTCGGTGAGTCCTGAGCACTGCGTGCTGCTGTGAGTGCATCATCCACCATCTTTCTCAAACCTGAGTCGGAGAAATCGTCGGTGCTGGAATTCCCGGTCTTGGATCCGATGCGGACGTTCACGTTTACCTGGCGGTTGTATTGAACCAGGTTCGTGGTGATAGTTGAGTTCGCCCACCGGGTGCCGGAGCGTTCACCACCATTAAGGGTGACCTCGGCGGCATCGGCGCCTTTTGCCATGTCGATCACCTTGTCGGTAATCGCTTTTGCCTGTTCGCGTGTGTACATGTCTGGTTTTACGCGTGGGAGGAAGAAATGCTGACCGCAGCTAGGGCAGGCCACGACGGCGCCGTAACCACCACTCGGCGCCGAGCAAAACGGTCAACGGGAGGATCCACCATGAAGACCTCATGGGGTACCACTGAATTCGTGCCTCTGGTGGCCTGACCAGTCGGTGAAGCGCTCCCTGAACTTCTTCGGGAGACTCCAACAGCACGCCTCCAGCAGCGATGGTAAGCACCTCCAGCGTGGAACGCTGCTGGCTCTTACCACCCCACGGACCTGCCGCCGGAGCTGGCACACTCCGAAGGGCAGAGCCCGGTACTGCAACAACAACTTTCTGTGTATCTGCGAACGTATCACCTTTCGCAGCGAAACGCACCTCCAGATCATACACACCGGGCTCGCGCGGCGCCACAAAACCGCCGGTGAATCCGGCAGGAAGGGAAGTCGGGTAAAGTCTGATCCTCTCTACTTCTAATCCATTTTCTGCCGCAAGCAACCTTGCGCCGACAGAAACAGGCTCCGAAACTGCCAGTGCAGACGGGCCCGCCAGAGCACCCCGGCCGACGACGTTCACCGTGTAAGGTGCGGAAGGCTCAAGGAGTCGCGTGGGGTTGGCAGCAGTATTCAATGGTGTCGAGGGCCAGGACGCGGATGCAGCTACACTGACCTCGAGCTGAGGCAACGCTACGGACGCGGCGTCTGCCAGCACCTCATTCCAGCTCTGAAGAAAACCCGAAACATCAGGGTCCCTGTAGCGCCAGCTGTCCAAAGCACTGCTCACGTATAGACGTCCGGCCCCGACCGCCATTGTGAACAACAGCGGCAGTGAGTCTGCGCCGGCGACACCCGCAACTACCTGCGCACCAGGCGGAAGCATCACAGGCGCCATCCATTCGGACGCCCTGAACGGTGGTACCGCTTTGTCGGCGTCGTTCGACACAGTTGAGTCCCAGGTGCCTGATGCTGTTCCTGCAAGACTCACGTCGAACGGCGACCTGGCCGATCCGGACCGCCATCGCCCAACTCCGGTCAGCGCCGCTGTCAGACCCGCAACCGGACGATCGAAAAGCAGAAGTACCGAGCCCCCGCGCTCCCTCAGGAACGAGTCCAGTGCGTTGAGCTCACCCCGCGACAGCTGCTCAGGCGCACCAACCACCACAAGCTCCACTCCCTCAAGCGCTGACAGGTCGCTCAGTGACCTGGCGGCGTCACCACTGACTGTACTGATCCCGCGGGAAGTCGCCGTGCGACGCGACACGTTGAAACGCGGATCCAATTCAGCATTTCGGCGGACAAAAGTAGACAGCCACGAAGTCCGCATATCGTGAAAATGGACGCGATAGCTGGAGTTCGTAACATCAATTGCAAGCAATTTCTGATCCCTGCCCTGGACTTCAGCTGACGTATTCGCTGATACCGACAGCACCCGCAATCCGGGAGTCGGAAGGACGAGCGAAAGAGTTTCGCGCTGAATGGCTGTCGATTTATCCACGGCGATACGCCGCGAATCCACCAACGCATCGCCATCACGCAACTCCAGGAACAGTGAGTCCGCATCACCAACGACTTCCACGCTTAATGCCACTGTCGCCACGGTTCCAACAAGGGCTTCTTGCGGATAGTCCACGTTAAGCAGCCTGGTCTCACGCGGCAGCTCCATTGCAACCACAGGTGCAGCTGCTGACACAAACGGCGCAGCAGCAGCATCGACAAGTACAGTAGCGTCAACACCTGAAACCGATCCTGACACCACCACGTTGTCACGCCTGAGCGCGTCGCCGAGCTGCTTCTCAACACGGGTGTCGCTGCCGGTACCAACCACCGCCACTACCGGTTTCACCCGCCTTGTCGTTGCGATTTGCGGGTCCATGATGGCTGCAATGACAATCACTACTGCCAGCCCCCTGAGAAGCATCAATAACCGGGGAGTAGCCACTCCCGACACTTCCGTATCACTCATCGCGACCCGCTCCCCGATGCTGCCCGTTCTGCGTCCCGCAGAACCCCTTCACGGATTCGGTCAGTGACACCGAAAGGTGCCACCAAACCTTTAGCCGGCACAGCGGAAGGGGTCTTGCTAAGCCTGGCATTCAACGCCTGGATGATACTGTCGCTGAGGATCTTCCTCTGACGCGAACCTGGTGCAGCAGTTGAGGCACGCATTAGCCGCGCGGCAAGATCCTGTATCTCCGCTGAAGACGGATCGGAGGCAAGCAGACTTGACGATGCCGTTGCGAGACCAACAGATGCAGCACTGTCGGCACCGTCGATGAGCATCCCAAGTACAGTCAGCTGAAGTGAGCGCCTTGCGTCGGCGCTGTGCCCGGGAAGCGGGCTGCGACTGCTCGCAGCATCGGTCAGATTCCCTGTCAGGCGACGGGAAAGGTCCAGCTGTTCACGCTCTGTAAAAACGCGCAGCAGGTAACGCGTGCGGGCGAATGCTTTTTCGAGTTCAGTCACCGCATTCTTTTCGTGGGCAAGCGCTTCGTCGACGCCAGCCACATTAAGCGCCATTACAGCCCGGCTCATGGAGCGAATTGCTGCGAGCAACGCAGAGCGTCCCTGGTTGACCATGCGGCCAGCTGAGAGATCGGTCTCCAATTCAGCCTCATGTGCCTCATCGAGATCGCCCATACTGTTCTCTTCTGTGATTTCTTCTGCGAGCTCGCCACCCATCATGAAAACAAATTCCGCACGCACACGCTGCTGTTCGATCGAGATTTCGCGTGCACGATCCCGGAGCGTTGCGGAATCCAGTCCCTTGCGCTCTGCTATCAGGCGTTCGGTCTTGAGTACCACCATCTGCTGGCTTACTGCGTAGCGATCCTGTTCGGGGTCCAATGCGAAACCACCTGCCGCTTCACTTCCAACGCCGACTATCTCCACAATGAAGGCGTCCGACTCCACAAGAGTTGCGCCGGGTCTCCGGTCGCGCACTGCTGCACGGTAAACCATGACATCGCCACGTGTCAGCGAAAACGCAGCAAGATCCATTGTACTGCGTGCCTTCCAGTGCCTGGCGTCCTCCCGCGTCACCGCAACCGGTATGGTACCCTCCGTGAAGGTGAACTGCTCTCCGGAGCCTGTAACCTTCGTGTAACGCAGCTCCAGCGACGCCAGTTCATGATCATCGAGTGCTTCAATCTCCACAGAAATCCGGGCAGTACTGTCGGTCAGAAAGAGATCCCGCCCTGGTGCCGTAATGCGGGCAGTGGGCAATGCATCCGGAATGGTTGATATGCCGATTAGCCTGCGGCTTTCTTCGTTGCCACTGTCGTCCAGGATGCTGATAACAAGAAAACCATCATGCGTGACCACGGTGTTGGCTTGCTGCTTCCCGCCACTTGTACTTCCGTCTTCCCGGGACGCGGGTGGCAGCGTATCAACGTCGTGAATGACCCGTACTGTGCCCGATGAAGCTGTGCTTATAACCACCCGACTTCCCTGTGCGGCCGGGATGCGTTCGGGGTCCACATACTCCACCGTCTCGAGCCCCATGTACTCAGGGGGTTCGACACGTATCACCACACGCGCATCGGCGGTGCCTCTCGCACGAACCAGGGTATCTGCCACGCTGCTCCTCAACTGGTCACCCGAGGTTGTCTCAAGTGCTGCAAGCAATGCGAGCGCAGCGGTCGAAATGATGGCAAACAGTGTAACACGGCGCATCGGTCGTACACCGGTCGGCTCTATCCCGGCAATACTCCGTTCTGCCTGTGCGACTGTACGCGCACGCATTGAATCCACGGTGCTGATTGCGCCGGAATCCAGCTCCCATGCAGTCCGTACCAGATTGTGCAAAGTGGGGAACGCGCGCTCTGCTTCAAGAGACGCATTATCGATGCTCCGCGCATTGCGCAGCACATTCGCAAGCGAAGACAGCGCCGGCAGCAGCACTGCAAACAGTGTCAGCCACAGCGGTACGCGTACAAAGAACTGGACTGGCAGAAGTATCAGCACTCCTGCAACTGCACCGAATACGAGCCCTTCCATGGCGTCGTAGCGCTGAAGGCGCTGGCGGACCTGTGCAAGGAACTGTGAAATCCCTCGTGACGGCAACGTTGTCACTGCACCCTCCTTCTGCGACGCAGCAACGTCTCGACTCCCAGCAGGAGGAGAACCAGAAGCCACAACGAGCGGATCCAGGTTGTATCAGCACCCGCATGTGAAGGGACGGGGATTGCTTCCCGCTGAATGGCTGCAACCTCAGATTCAGCCATGGTGGCAGTATCGCTTGCACGTGTCGGGAGTTCGAGGTCAATCTCCCGGATCGCTGCAAGCAGTGCAACCGATACAGCTGAAAGCGGTGGAGTGTTTACAAAGATGTACAGATTACCGGCACCATCCTGGTCGACTGCTGCCGCATCAACCACAGGCTGGCCAAGATCATTGACGGCAACAGTAAGCAATGCACTGTTGCGCGCTCCGCTGTCGCTCAGTGCCGGGCTGCAGCTTCGTGCAGCGTCAGCCAGTGCCCCGTTTCGTTGAAGCTGAAGGAGCTGGCGTGCAGCCGACGGACTCAACGCAGCGCCAACACGACTGCGTAACGTCTCCCACTCCGGCGAACCCGCGTAATGCACACGTATGTTTACTGCTGACGTCGCGCTTCGCTCCCAGTGCGGCAGAGACGCCATTACACTCCCGAGCGCACGCAGCTCCTCAGGCGACTCCGCAAAAAGCTGCGGCATACTGCCGGAGTCTTCACCAGGTGCAACCGTGTGATAAGAGGCAAGTGTTGAGTCGCCGGTTACTTCTGCATCAACACGCACAGGTATGGCACCCGTTACTGCAACTGCACGGGCAGGATCACCAGTTGCTGCACGCGCAGCCGGCAACCGTATCAGCCTGATCCCGATTTCCGCTGGAATCGCCGCTCTTGCCGTGGCACCTATACCACTCTTCCGGAGCAGGTGTGAAATCACAACGATCTCTTTTTCACCGCCCTCCTGCTCCATCAGCCATTCCTGCGCGGCCGGAAGCGTTGCGTTGACATCACTGGTAACCATGAACCGTGAGGCATGTGCAGAATCGACGAGCGGCGCCACAGCATTCCGGACGCTGTCTGCCTGAGTCGCGCTCATGCTGGTCGTATCCAGCACAATCGCCAGCACCTGGTTGCCCTGCACGCGAAGAGGCGGATCAGCCACCGGCACCGGCCCTGCAAGCGCCAGCACTGCCGCGAGCAAAATCAGCAACCTTACTGCGAGCAACAGCAGATCGCCGGGCTTCGCCGACCACGAAGGTACAGGTGTTGTCGCGGGAACGAACCGCAGCGACGGAAACTGATATACCCTGGCGCGGTGCTGAGTAAGGAGATGCAGCACAGCGGGTACAAGCAGCGCAGCAAGCCCCAGGAACGCCAGCGGATTGAGGAAGGTCATTTACGAATGCCTGGCAATCAGGTACTCCCTCAGTGCGCGGGCAGGCGGTGAATCCACATCCATCCGGGCATAGTCAATACCGGACTGCTCGGCGCCGTGACGGCACCGATCGGCAAATGCAGCTATGGCGCCGTTGTAATCCTGTTCGAGCGCGGACGATGTAACAATCCGTGTCGCGTTCGTCTCCATATCACGGAGTTCCAGCTGTCCGCGAAGGCTCCACTTTCTTTCGTCTGGCGAAAGAACCTGAATCATCGAGACATCGTGTCCACGCTGTACCACCTGCTGCAATTCTGCACGTACGCCTTCTTCGTCGTCATAGAAATCAGAGCAGACCATCATGAGCCCGCGTCTTTTCAGCAGTTCAGCAGCACGCTGTATTGTTGGCGGACCTTCCCAGCTGCCGGCAGCGCTGAGGTTTTCAAGCTGTGCCAGCAGCGTACGCAGATGCAGCCGTCCGGTGCGTGGCGGCAGGTATACGTAGTCCCCGTTCTGACGTGTGAGCAGCCCCACAGCGTTCCCCTGCTCTACCACAAGATACGCAAGGGAAGCGACAATAATGGTTGCATACCGGAGCTTCGAAACACCGCCAACCGGATACCCCATCGATGCGCTGGTATCCAGCAGCACCATCATCGAAAGGTTGGTGGTTTCACGGAACTGCCGCGTGTACAGCCGGTTGCTCCGCGCGAACATCTTCCAGTCCAGATACTTGAGATCGTCGCCCGGTCGGTATGGTCGATACTGCTGAAACTCCGCGCCAAACCCCCGGAACGGGCTCCGGTTGGCTCCGACACTGAGTCCTTCGACCACGACCCGGGCAGCTACCTCAAGATCATCAATGGCAGCGACTACTTCCGGAGTCAGAAGCGACATTACGCCATCACTGAGCGACGCTCTCCAACAGCAATTCAATCACTCTGTCTGAGTTCACTCCTTCTGCTTCTGCCCGGAAGTTCACGAGGATGCGGTGCCGGAGAACAGGAAATGCAACACGCCGGATATCTTCGGCGGACACAGCTGCACGCCCATCCAGCAGGGCCGCTGCCTTGGCGCCAAGCAGCAGTGCCTGCCCTGCGCGCGGACCAACACCCCAACGCACATACTGCCGCACCGACTGCGGGCAGGAGCTGTCGCCCGGACGTGTAGCCCGGATAAGTCTGAGCGCGTAGTCAACAATATTGCCGGCGGCAGGAAGCTCGCGCACCAGACGTGTCATACCGATCAGATCAGCACCCGATGCCACAGGTGTCGCGCTTGCCGTGCGTGCAGTTGTTGTATCGGAAAGAACCCGGCGTTCATCCTCGACATTGGGATAGTCGATCATGACGTTGAACATGAAGCGGTCCAGCTGAGCTTCCGGCAGCGGATGGGTTCCTTCCTGTTCAATCGGGTTCTCTGTGGCAAGCACAAACAGCGGCCGGTCCAGCGGATACCGCACTCCGCCGACTGTCACCTGATACTCCTGCATCGCTTCCAGCAAAGCGGCTTGCGTGCGCGGCGGAGTCCGGTTGATCTCATCTGCAAGGATAATGTTCGCAAATATCGGACCGGGTATGAACCTGACGTTGCGCTTGCCGGTGGCCACATCCTCTTCAATGATGTCCGTCCCAAGGATATCCGACGGCATGAGATCCGGAGTGAACTGAATGCGATTGAATCTGAGATGCACTGCGTCGGCCAGCGTCTTGATCAGGAGCGTCTTGGCAAGACCCGGCACACCGCGCAGCAGGCAGTGCCCGCCTGCAAAGAGGCAGAGCAGCACCTCGCGCCTGACGTTGTGCTGCCCGATAATTACGCGACCGATCTCCTGGTCGACCTTGTGAGCGAGTTCTGCTGCTCCGTCGAAATCGAGTACACCCGATTCCTGCTGAATGGAATTACTATCGGTCAAGGTGGGATAAGCGAAGGTATGGCGCACGTCACGACAGGGCACAGTGTGCCGGAGCGCGATGCGCGCTTCTGTGTGTCACGCACTGCAACACAGAAACGCACACCGCGCCCGCTTTGCTGCAATCAGGGTGGATTACCGGGCCGGAACCAGCTTGAGTAGCTGGCCATCCGCCTGGTCCGTCACCAGATAGATCGCACCGTCAGGACCCTGCCTCACGTCACGCACACGCTGGCGACGATCTGTCAGCAGGTGCTCCTCGCCAACAACCCGGTTGTCCTTGAGCTCAAGTCGAACAAGGCGCATCTGTGTCAGACTGCCCACGAACAGGCTGTTCTTCCATGCCGGGAAAAGGGAGCCCGTGTAGAACTGTGCACCCGATGGGCCGATAACCGGATCCCAGTAGTAAACGGGCTGTTCATAGCCGGCCTTGGCTGTCACCGACCCTTCAATTGGCCTCCCTGAATACTCAATGCCGTAGGCCACCACCGGCCAGCCGTAGTTCTTCCCCTTGTTGATCTGGTTGAGCTCGTCACCACCGCGGGGACCATGCTCCAGCTCCCACAGATGCCCCGACGGGTCAAAGGCAGCTGCCTGCACATTCCGATGACCAACCGACCAGATCTCAGGCTTTGCATTGGCATCCGATACGAACGGGTTGTCCGTTGGGACCGTGCCGTCCGTATTGATGCGCATGATTTTACCTAAATGTGCATCCATGTGTTGAGCCAGTGGCCTGGTGGCCATATCCGAGCGTTCACCTACAGTGATGTAAAGCTTCTTGTCCGGGCCAACGAGCACTCGCGAACCATAGTGAGCTCGCCCACGATATGTCGGGAGTGTCCGGAAAATCACCTTCTGACCGCTCAGACTCTTGCCGTCCGCAGAAAGAACAGCACGCATAACGCTGGTTCCGTTCCCACCGTCGCGCGGCTCACTGAAGCTGAAGTAGATCACGCGGTCCGACCTGAAATCAGGGCTCAGTTCAACATCCAGAAGCCCACCCTGACCGGCTGAATCAACAGCCGGAACACCGGCGATCGGCGCTCCGATATCTCCCGACTGACTCACGATCCGAAGCCTGCCACCCTTCTCTGCAACCAGCAGATTGCCGTCAGGCAGTGGCTCCACCGACCACGGGAACCTCAACCCTTCGGCTACAACCACAACATCGAAAGCGTCATTGGAATTGACACTGCAGGTGCGGGTCTGACCCTCAAACGCGGGTTTCTGGAAATCATTATTGGCTGCCCGGGTTTCCACCGGCGGATTGCACTGCTGCGCCGTGCTCACCGGAAGCGTATCAGCCGCTCCAGGAAGCACCTCCGCAGTGGCCTCACCAGGACGCTGTGCCGCTGCGAGGTAAACAGAGAACGCCGCTACAGCTGCAACCACCGAAATGCGTCGTACCGAACTATTCATGGATTCTCCCTGCTTAAGGTTGTTGGTAACTCACCCATCAGCTACCATCGACTTCATCTTTTCCCATGCGACGATGCCGCCGATGAGGTTGTGAACCTGCGTGAACCCTGCATCCTGCAGCCAGGACCTGGCGGTCGCACTGCGTGCACCACTGTGACAATACACCACCGTCCTCTTCCCTGCTTCCAGAGACTCCATCCGGTCGCGCAATTCGCCAAGCGGAACAAGAACGCAGCCGTCGAGATGGCCGGCGGACCACTCGGCGGTCTCCCGTACGTCAACGATCTGAAGCTGTGTCCCGTTCCGCAACAACTCCGCCAACTCCACTGCTGTAATATCTTCGTCCACGTTCGACCCCTCGTTTTTCATGTTGTGCTCAGGACGAGCCTGCGCGCTCGCGCCTCCGCAGGCCGGGCAGTCTTCATCCCTGGAGAGCTCAATGGTGTGATAGTCCATCGAAAGCGCATCGGCAAGCAGCACCCTCCCCACCAGCGCGTCTCCGACCCCCAGTAAAAGCTTGATCGCCTCTATCGCCTGAAACGTTCCGATCAGCCCCGGCAGCGGACCCAAAACTCCAGCCTCACTGCAGGATAGGCCGCCGCTACCCCCTTTCCCCTCGGGAACAAAGCACCGATAACAAGGACCTCCGGGAACCGCAAAAACTGAAACCTGCCCGGAAAAGCGCTCTACAGAACCATACACCTGCGGCACACCGAGTTGCACGCACGCGTCGCTCAGCAGATAGCGGGCCTCGAAGTTGTCCATCCCGTCTACAACGACGTCATACTGACTTACGAGTTCATGCACGTTCCCGCTGGTAATCGCTGTGGCGTGTACCACCGTATTCACATACGGATTGAGTGACCGTACCATGCGAGCCGCAGCCTCAGCCTTGAGAGCCCCTATATCCGGGTCCCGGAACAGTATCTGGCGCTGCAGATTCGAGAGCTCAACACGGTCGGAGTCAACGATTCCGATCGTGCCGACACCGCAGGTTGCGAGCCAGGTGGCAGCAGAGCACCCGAGGCCACCAGCACCGGCAATCAGCACACGCGCTCCCCGTAACCTGAGCTGACCATCCGGTCCGATCTGCGGGAGTGTCAGTTGCCGCTCGTAGCGGTCAAGTTCTGGTTTGGAGAGCGACTCTTCAGCTTTTCTCGAAGACACCGAGTTGTCTGTTCTTATGGACCTCGTTCCAGTTGAAGGCCATACCGTTCATTGCGATATAAACTCCGTGCGGCAACGCCTGAACAAAACTCAGAGCCGAGCCGAGGTTGAAGAGCCCGTCGGAACTCCCGAATGCATACGGGATCATCGCACCGGTGAGTACGATTGTCTTTCCCGACACGCCTTCAGCCAGCCGGCTCGCTGTCTCCACCATCGTGTCCGTGCCGTGCGTTATGACAACCTGAGTCTCTTCTGCGCTCCTGCATGCATCAACAAGATGCTGGCGGTGAGTCTCTGTCATATCCAGGCTGTCGATGAGCATAAGGACATCGACACGCACATCCAACCGGCATCGCCCAAGACGAAGCATTTCATGCAGGTGTGTGCGCTCGAAGGAAAGCGTACCACGAAGTTCGTCGTACTCTTTGTCGAACGTCCCGCCTGTTACAAAAATCCTGACGCTCATAATTCGCCGCCGCTCTCCCGGTAATGTCTTCTGCGTGTCTGACTCTCGCCAGCCGACTCATCGCGCGCTCTCGCTACTGCTTCTCTCGCTTGCCAGATGGCGCGGTCACGCTCCTCAGCAACGTGCGTTCGACGTACGCCCTCCGCCTCCCGCCACGCATCTATTCGTGCATGATCACCACTCAGCAGTACTCCTGGCACATCAAACCCGCGGTAACTTGCGGGCCTGGTATAGGATGGGGCGCTGATGCCCCGTCCATGGAAAGAGTCGGTGCGTGCGCTCTCGATATCGCTCATCGCGCCCGGAAGCAGGCGTGCTACAGCATCGACGATTGCCAGTGCTGCAGGCTCGCCGCCACTCAGAACAAAATCGCCGAGTGATATCTCCTCGGTAGCCAGGTGCTGCGCTACACGTTCGTCAACATCCTTGTAGTGGCCGCACAGCAGAGTCAGTTCACTGCCGGTCGCGAATCGCATTGCGTCGTCGTGAGTGAACTTTCGTCCGCGCGGCGATAGCAGAACTATCGGTGCGGTTGCGCCGAGTGATTCCACTGCTTCAAAGAACGGCTGCGGTTTCATGACCATCCCCGGTCCACCACCGAATGGATAATCGTCTACGGTGCGATGCCGGTCGTGTGTAAACTGCCGCAGATCGACAACGTTGAATTCAATACTCCCGGCAGCACGCGCCTTTTCCGGAATGGAGAGTCCGAGCGGTGCGAAGTACTCCGGGAAAATCGTTACGATGTTGACGCGAAGTGTATCGGTCAATCCAGAAGCCCCTCGAGAATCACGAGTCCGATGGTGCGCGCTTCGTAATCCACCTTGCGCACGATATCCGGGTGCCACGGAACGAGCGGGTGGCCTTTCCCGGTATCGACTTCAATGATAAGTCCCTGCGGAGCTTTGTAGACATCCGAGACGAGTCCAACTTTGCCGACGCCTTCCTGATGCACCTCCATCCCCAGCAGTGCGTTGATATCGACCTCGCCTTCTGCTGGCGGTGGCAGCGCATCCTTGTCAACGAGGAGAATGCGTCCACGCCACAGGTCTGCCTGGTCCCGGTCGTTAATCTCTGCGACTCTGACGAGCCATTCGCGGGTCATTGCTCTGCCGTCGGCGATATGCAGCTCACCCTCGACGGCGGGCCGGCCCTCGCGGTCGGCCGCAATAAGCACAGCGCCGGGCGCGAAAATCACGCCCGGCGCACTTATCATTGCTTCGACGGCCCATGCGCCACGCACGCCATGCGCGCGACGAATGCGGCCTGCCGCCACATAGTCAGGCAGTTCAGGCCTCGCTGGCTGCTTCGGGCTGAAGTGCGACTGCGCTGGCCTTCAGGCGGTCTGCGAGGCGTGCCTCGTGGCGTGCCTTGAGTACGCCGGCGCGCCGGAGGAGCGAACGAACGGTGTCGCTGGGAAGCGCTCCGACATCGAGCCAATGGTTTACACGGTCCACGTTGAGGTTGAGAGCATTCTCACCAAAGCGGGGCTGATACTGGCCAACGATTTCAATGAACCGACCATCACGCGACGCCTTTGAGTCGGCGACGACGATACGGTACATCGGGGTCTTTTTGCGCCCTTCGCGGCGAAGACGGATACGGACTGCCATATTGGTTTCCCTTGCGACAAGTTGTTTTAATGTGTTTAACGATATCCACCGGGATGAGGCTAGCCACGTGTTAAGAACCACGTATCAGACAAGTATCAGACAAGTATCAGACACGTATCAGACACGTATCATGATACGCATCATGAAAGCCATGCCCCGGAGGGATCGTTCGCCGGGCTCCTCGCAGCAAGGGGTTCCCCGTGCCGCGCCCAGCGCACCCGCTTTTGCGGATAGCCTTTAAAATTAGCGCTTTATGAGCCTTAAGCAAAGGCCCAGCCGGTGGCGGCCTGTCAGTACCACTCGCAGCCTGTGGAGGAGCTGCTTAGTTGCACCCCACCGCCTCGGTCTTCCACTCCGCCTCGGTCTTCCACTCCGCCTCGGTCTTCCACTCCGCCTCCGCCTCACAGGCGCGGCGGCCTTGCTCCTGGCTGGATCGTGCGCACCAGCCCCGAAATCGGAGCAGCCACTTCTGGTTATGGCAGCGTCCAGCATGAGGGGGCCACTCACAGAGCTGGCCGCGCAGTTCACAACCCAAACCGGCAGCCAGGTGCAACTGGTGTTCGGAGCGACGGGGACTCTGGCTGCGCAGATCCGTGCCGGTGCGCCCGCAGATGTCTTCATAGCGGCAGATACCGGTACAATCTGGGCGCTTAAGCGAGACGGGCTGCTGGTGGACTCAACCGCCACCGTTTTCGCCAGCGGTACCCTGGTGATGATTACCTCCAGATGCCTGAACGGCGGCCACTGTCAGGAAGACTCCGCGCTCAACTCCCTGACAAACGCAGATAACTCCGTAATTGCCATCGCAAACCCGGACTACGCTCCGTACGGAGTGGCTGCGCGCCAGGCCCTTGCGAACGCCAGACTGCTGCCCATTGTGCAACGAAAGCTCGTGGCTATGGCGAGCGTCGAACAGGCGACGCAAACCGTGATCTCCGGGAACGCTGACGCCGGGCTCGTAGCGCTGTCATCAGTTCCAGCAGAGTACCGGACGCGCGGTGCTTACACCGTCGTAGGCCAGGATCTCTACCAGCCGATACTGCACGCGGCCGCCGTTGTTCATCAATCCGGGCCCGGAGCTGCTGCGCACGCGAAGACAGCTTCGAAGCCAACAGACCAACACCCAGGCGCTCTCATATTCATGCAGCTCCTTGCAGGCAAGACAGGAGCCGCGATTCTGCATGCCCATGGACTCACTGCTCTGGCGCATAGCGTAGAGGACAGCGCATCAGGTACGCCGATGGTCAGGTCGCAGTGAACGCGCTCGCGCACCCGCTGTTTCTCTCCTTTGCTGTAGCCATCACTGCCACACTTCTCGCGATACTCGTGGGAGTACCATTGGCGTGGCGACTTGCACGGTCCCAATCCCGGTGGCGTGCGATCACAGAAGCAATCGTGCTGCTCCCTATGGCGCTGCCGCCTACTGTCACCGGTTTCTACCTGCTCCAGATTTTCGGCAGATCCGGGCCGCCCGGGCGCTGGTTCGAACTTGTAACAGGCAGTCATATCGTCTTCACCCCAGTGGCAGCGCTTATAGCGACCTTTGTTGCCGCAGCGCCATTTCTGGTCCGCACTGCGCAAGGCGCTTTTGAGCAGATCGACCACACACTCCTTGACGCCGCGCGCACACTCGGTCGCAGTGAACGCTCCGTCTTTCTCACTGTCACGGCACCGCTTGCATGGCGCGGAATCGCTGCCGGCACTGCGCTCTGCTTCGCACGCGCAATGGGTGAGTTCGGGACAACACTTATGCTCGCCGGCAACATTCCGGGGCGCACTCAGACCGCGAGTATGGCAGTGTACGATGCAGTCCAGGCGGGCAACACAACTCTGGCTCTGACACTGTCGGTTCTCATGTCTGCTGTTTCGGTTGTAGCACTTCTGATGCTTACATCCGTTGGGAGCACACGACGCACGATTCACTCGCACAGACGATGACAGGAACCAACAACCATGAAAAGTCACCGGTTTTGACGGTCGGCATCAGGCGGAAGCTGGATGATTTTGTGCTGAACCTGAACTTCAGCATGACCGGGATGCGAGCGGCAATTGTCGGGCCGAGTGGGTCCGGAAAAACAGCCACGCTCCGCAGTATCGCCGGCCTCCTCATCCCTGACTCCGGACGTATTGTGCTCGGCGAACGTGTGCTCTACGACAGCGATGCAAAAATCAACCTCGTGGTTCAGGATCGACGTGTTGGGTTTGTCTTCCAGCAGTATGCACTGTTCCCGCATATGAGCAGTGCCCGCAACATCGCGTACGGGCTCAACGGGATGACCGAAGCTGCACGCAGCGAGCGGGTTAAGGAAATGCTCAGTCTCGTTGGGCTCGATACAATGGGTGAACGGTTCCCGTGGGAACTGAGCGCCGGTCAGCAGCAAAGAGTTGCAGTTGCGCGCGCACTTGCACCATTACCGGATGTATTGCTGCTGGATGAACCACTCTCAGCGTTGGATGCGCCGCTCCGCAGCAGGCTGGGTGAAGAGCTCAGGCGTTACTCAGAGACGCTCAACATCCCGCTGGTACTTGTCACACACGATATGGCAGAGGCACGCCTCATTGCCGACCAGGTCCTGGAGATGGACAGAGGTAGCTTGGTATAGCACCGCGCATGCTGGCTGAATGCTCAGTGCACACTCGCTGAATGCTCAGTGCACACTCAGTGCATTCCGAACATCCCGCCGCCACCGAATGGCATCCGCGGTACCCCGCCTTTGCCACCGCCGCCACCCATCTTCTTCATCATCTTCTGCATTCCACGGAACTGCTCAAGCAAACGGTTGATCTCGCTCACCGGGCGACCACTCCCTTTCGCTATCCGTGCACGTCTTGATCCGTTAAGGAGTTCCGGCTTCTTGCGCTCCTCGGGCGTCATCGAAAGGACAATCGCTTCGACATGCTTAAGCCGTTTGGGATCCATCTTTGCGTCTTTAAGCATTTTCGAGTTGACACCCGGCAGCATCTTAAGCAGATGCTCCATCGGCCCGAGTTTCTGCATCTGCCGCATGGCCGACAGGAAGTCCTCCAGGTCCATCCCCTGTTTCCGGACCTTCTTCTCCAGCCGTTTCGTTTCCTCAGCATCGAACGCTGTCTGCGCTTTCTCAACGAGCGATACGATATCACCCATCTGAAGAATACGCCCGGCCATGCGCTCCGGATGGAACTCCTCGAGTGCGTCGGGCTTTTCACCGACGCCGATGTACTTGATCGGCTTCTTCAGTACGCCATAGATGCTGAGCGCGGCGCCGCCTCTGGCGTCACCATCGAGCTTGGTCAGCACGACACCGGTGATGTCGAGTGCCTCATTGAAACCCTGCGCAATTTTTACTGCTTCCTGACCGGTCATACCGTCGGCGACAAACAGGATTTCATCGGGTTTGACTGCCGCCTTCAGACGTTTGAGCTCGTCCATCATGGTGGCGTCAATCTGGAGACGACCTGCCGTATCGATGATCACCACACGGTCGCGATTCCGTACGCCCTGATCGATACCGGCGCGCGCAATTTTCACGACATCCTGTGTACTTCGGTCAGCATACACCGGGATATTCAGGCTCTTGCCGAGTGTTTCCAGCTGATCGATTGCTGCGGGCCGGTAAACGTCGGCGGCAACCAGGCGGCTGGAACGATTCTCAAGGTTGAGGCGCCGGGCGAGTTTGGCTGCCGTCGTGGTCTTTCCTGAACCCTGGAGTCCCACCATCATAACGATCGTGGGTGGGACGCTGCTCATCCGCAGCCCTTCGCGGCGCTCTCCGAGAAGCGCAGTCAGTTCGTCGTGAACGATCTTGACCAGCATCTGCGCAGGCTGGATGGACTTAACCACCTGTGCTCCGCCTGCGGCCTTTTCCACACGGTCCAGGAATTCGCGTGTCAAGGCGAAGTTGACGTCGGCTTCAAGGAGGACGCGACGGACCTCGCGGAGTCCTTCCTTGATATCCGCGTCTGTCAGTACACCGCGGCCGCGCAGCTTCGAAAATACCGCGCCCAGTTTATCTGAGAGTTCATCAAACATCCCTTAAAGTTAGCCAATCCGGCCGGCTAAAGCAGGCTATGGCCGGATCCTGGCACGGTGGCGATCGGCACAGCGGGAGGAACCTTCAGCCTTGAGGATGCCCGGGCGTTCAGTAGATTGGCCAGTGTCCACCTTTTGCATCATCCCGCCGAAACTACCAAAGCAGGATATCGTCACCGGAGAATCTCTCTCCCACCGCGGTACAACTGTCCGGCAACCGCGGGTCCGCCGAAGCACCAACTGCGTTCCATTCCAACGATGTCAATGCCCAGAGGTCAGCGCCAGGAGGAAATCCTTCGCGCAGAGCTGCCACCAACGCTGCCGTTGATGGCACTGCGTTCCACCATTGTGTACCCACTGGGCACTATCGCCGTACAGATGGGTGCACCGGAGAATCTGGCAATCCTGCGGGCGAACGAGGAGCCCGGACTGATCGTGGCACTGGTAGTCGCTTCCAGTGACGGGGATGACGTCATGGACCCGCACAGCTTTGTCGGACGTGTCGGTGTGGCAGCCCGAGTGCATGAGCGCATCAACCTGCCGGGTGAAACAGTCCAGATCACACTGCAGGGGCTCAGACGCATCGTTATTGAAGGCGTAGAGCAGTCGTCCCCTTACGCAGTCGTGCGACTTACCGGCGCGCAGGAAACACCAGCCGACCCGGAAGATATCGACGACCTGATCGCACGCACGGTGACCGCGGCCGAAACGCTCGCCGGACTCGTGGACAGAATCCCTGCCGAAGTCCCGCAGATCCTTAAGATGAACGTTGCAGACCCTGGCCGCTTTGCCGACCTGGCTGCAACCAATATGAATCTCCGGATCCCTGAGAAGGCCGAGGTGCTGCAACGACTCGACATCGGCCAGCGGATTCGCTTCGTTCTCTCAAGGCTTGAAAGAGAAGTTGCGCGCGCCCGGGTGATGGAAGATGTAAAGAAGCAGACCGAGGTTAAGATCGAACAGCATCAGCGCGAGTTCTACCTCCGTCAACAGCTCCGTGCCATCCAGTCCGAACTTGGCGAAGTAGATCCCAACGAGCGGGAGTCAATCGACCTGCTGCGCAGGATCGAAGACGCGGACCTCCCTGAGAAAGTCGCAGCAGAGGCGCGTCGCGAAATAGAACGGCTCCGGCTCCTGTCGCCATCATCGGGTGAATCGCAGGTGCTTCGCACATATCTCGACTGGATCCTGTCGCTCCCATGGAATACCACCAGCAGCAGCGACGGCGGGATCGAACTCTCGCGTGTTGAGGACGCACTTGGAGTGCGACACTACGGACTGGATGAAGCGAAAGAACGAATCGTGGAGTTCCTTGCGGTGCGCAAACTGCGGGGTGCAGAAACCACTGGCCCGATTCTTTGTTTCGTCGGCCCGCCTGGTACAGGAAAAACCTCACTCGGCGAATCAATCGCGAAATCCATCGGACGTGAGTTCCACAGGATTTCTGTTGGTGGTGTGCGCGATGAAGCAGAGGTGCGGGGACACCGTCGGACCTACGTCGGTGCGATGCCTGGCAGGCTTATTCAGGCGCTCCGCCGCGTCGCTGTGCGTGACCCGGTCATCATGATCGATGAGATCGACAAAATGTCTTCAGGTGGTTCAGGGGGAGATCCGACAGCAGCGATGCTTGAGGTACTGGACCCATCGCAGAACTCCACTTTTGTTGATCATTACCTGAATCTGCCATTTGATCTTTCGTCTGTGCTATTTATCTGCACTGCGAACAGTCTTTATGATATCCCCGGGCCATTGCGCGACCGCATGGAAGTAATCCGCATTGCGGGATACACAATCGAGGAGAAAGTCGGTATCGCGCAGCGTTATCTGATCCCGCGTCTGCTTGAGGACCACGGCCTGAACGAAGAAGACGTCCATCTTTCCGGGGCAACACTCAGCTTCATTACCAGTCGCTATTCGCGGGAAGCAGGACTCAGAACACTGGAGCGCTCAATCGCACGCATATTCCGGAAGCGTGCACGCGCCAAAGCCAACGGGGACAACAGCACATGGGAAGTCGATACACCACGTGCTGAAGAGTTGCTTGGCCCACCGGTGTATTCCTCAGCTGAAGCCGAGATGGAGCCGGAAGTCGGCGCTGTCACCGGGCTTGCATGGACGAGCACCGGTGGCGATCTCATGACTATTGAAGCACTCAGAATGCCAGGCAAAGGGAAGCTGTTGGTTACGGGGCAGCTGGGTGATGTAATGCGGGAATCGGTGGATGCAGCTCACTCCTTTGTGCGTTCCAGAGCGAGGTCACTTGGCATAGACGAGAGTGAGTTCAGCGAGTCTGACATTCACCTGCACTTCCCGGCTGGATCAATTCCGAAAGACGGGCCAAGCGCTGGTATCGCTGTAACACTTGCGCTTGCCAGTGCCTGGTCCAGGCGTCCTGTACGGAGAGACCTCGCGCTCACCGGTGAAGTCACGTTGAGAGGGCGCGTGCTGGAAGTTGGAGGAATCAAGGAAAAGATACTTGCTGCTTATCGCGCCGGCCTGCGTGAAGTGATTCTGCCAGGCGCCAACGCAAAGGACCTACGCGATGTACCTGAAGAAGTCCGCACCGGCATGGCGTTCACATTCGCCGCCATGATGGACGAAGTTTTCCACCTGGCACTGCTCCCCCGCGCTGAATCCGGGACTGTTGATACCGTTCCGCAATCTGCAACTGCCACTTCTGTACCGGTGGCGCCGGTAGCAGACCGGGATGCCAGTACTCAGAGTCAGAATGCTGCGCCGAGTGCGTGAATAAGAAGTCCTACGAGACCACCGACGACAGTACCATTGATGCGGATGAATTGCAGATCCCGGCCGATCTGCAATTCAATTTTGCGCGACGTTGCATTGGCATCCCATGAAGCAACAGTGCCAGCGATAAGGCGTGCGACTTCATCGCGTGCATGTTCCGTGGCGTACGATGCGAACTCCACGATCCATGCGTCAACGCGCGCAGTGAGTGCTTCATCCATAAGGATCCTGTTGCCGGCCGATGTGAACCAGAGCTCCATCTGATTCATCTCTGTCGCCGAATCTTCAGAAATGGAATCAGCGTAAGTGCGTATCCGCGCTCTCACGTCACTCCAGATATCGTGTGAAAGCTGACCGACGCCAGGATGTGAAAGCAGGTCGAGCTTGAGCTGCTCTGCCTTTTCAATTACTTCGGGGCTGGTCCTGAGGGATTCAACGAAGCGCTGCACCGCGTCATCGTAGCGTTTGCGTAGCGGGTGCGACGGATCTTCCGCAACAGCGGCGAGTGTCTTCTCGACTCCGGTTACAATTCGGTCACCCAGTCTGTCTTCGACTGCACCCGGCACCCACCATGGGCTTTCAGCGCGGATGCGATCGCGGATTACTTCATCGTTCTCCGCCACGAACCGGGCTGCCATCCGGAGCGCATCATCGAGCAGGGCCTGATGACGTCCACCGCTGGTGAGGAGTTCAAACAGCCTGGCCAGAAGCGGCGCTGCCTGCATTTTGCGCAAGCGTGCAACAACATTTTCCTCCACGAGCGTCTGCACGTCTTCGTCACTCATGACATCGGTGGCCGCTCCCACAGCCCGAGCGACGTGGCGCGCGAGTTTGCGGCTGTTCTCCGGCTCGGACATCCATGTTGCGGCTCGCTTGCCAGGGTTCAGCGCTGCGATCTTGCCGGCTACGACTTCCTTTGTAAGAAAGTTGCGCTGGACAAAGTTGCCGAGCGCATTGCCTATGCGGTCTTTCCGGGCCGGTACAATTGCTGTGTGCGGGATGGGGAGTCCAAGCGGACGGCGAAAGAGTGCAGTGACTGCAAACCAGTCTGCAATTCCGCCAACCATTGCAGCTTCGGCGAAGGCGCGAACGTATGACAGCGGCGGGTACCGGGTCTCATATATCCGTGCTACAACAAAGATGATGGCAACCGCGACGAGCATGAGCGTCGCGATTGTCTTCATTCGTACCAGTCGCTGCCTCCGGATTTCGTCTTCCGGAGTAATCCGCAACGCGGGAGGTAAGAGATCCGGAGGCTGACCCGTCAATTGGAGAGCGTGATCCGCGTGTGATCCATGACGTTACCCGCGCGCAGAGGGGCGTCGATAACAGTGACCACCGGCCTGCCATCAACCCGCGTCAGATGTATTGCTACGTTGCGTGCTGCGTGCGACCCGCGTTCCGGTACACGGAACACCCTTGACTCATTTCCTGATTCGCCGGCAACACGCCCCAGATCGTAGCGCTTGCGCAGTGCATCAGTGACAACATTCAGGAAGTCGGCGGCATCCACCGCGCTGTCCCACACTGACGCCCATACAAGAGCATCGCCTGCGAATGTGCGGATCACGGCATACCTGTCGCCGTCAATTCCCGTCGACGCACGCCTTGCCACAGCGCCATCGGAAACATGCTGCGAAAGAATCAGCCTTGTTTCAAACTCACCGAAGGTATTGGTGAAGTGAACTGTTCCGGTTAAAGGTTTGGGAAGGGTAACCGGAGTCGGTTCGTCGCGTACAGCGCCAAAGTATGCGCTGTCGTTGAGGATCTGCTTGGTAGAGACAGGCAAATCGGTGAGCAGCTCAGCCGGCGTCCTTACATTCAGGAAACGTCGTACGAAATCGGCGCCCCCCAGATACGGGAAAAGCAGCGACTCGCGCACTATGCGCGGTGCCGATGCAAACACGGGCATACTACCCTGCCCGTCCCGGATCAGATCGCGCACGCGGTCCCAGCCGCCTGGCATCTTGAGTATTGCGCCAGTGCTCTTGTCTGCTCTCAGCTGTTCGAACACCGCCTGCCCTTCCAGTACCGCCTGTGCTGCGACCTGACGATCCGAGTCGTCTACACCAGCCTGTATGGAATCAATGGCCACATACTGGTCCTGAAGTGCGTGAACGAGCTCGTGCACCACAGTCTGTTCAAGCAAGTCCTCGCGTGCACCCTCCACCACATAAAGCACTTTAGTGGCAGGATCGTAGTAGCCGACAATTTGTTCTTCCAGCAACTGCTGCAGGAGCTTCTGGAGGTCGAGTGTATCCGGGATCAGGCCAAGGATACGATATACAGACTGCTGTCCTTCCAGTTGCGCAGTTGCCCTGGGACTCGACAGCTGGTGCATAACGAACTCACCAACTTCAGCGCTGGTCCGGCTTTCAATGACAGGCGGAGTCTTGAAGGTGAGGCCCATTTGTGCCTCGATTTTGGGAATCGCACGATGGGCGATCGACCAGTAGGGTACGTCGTCTGAAGCAGACCGACAGGCTGCGAGCGATAACGCAGCCAGAAGGAAGAGAGAATTAAGACGCAGTTTTGTCACGGAAGCGCGTGCCTGAGATACCATGCGATTAAGGGTTGCCCCCAAAGCAAGGCAAATAAAGCAGCCGGCGCAAGGAATACACCAAATGGAACATCAGGAAATTCGAATGCGGCTCCGCTGCGCGCGGCCCGGATCCACAGCACCGGAGCAACAACCAGCAGGAAAAAAGCAGCGCCGATAAATGCACCGATCAGTATCGTGAGGAGGGCACGTTCGGCGCCAACCGCTGCGCCAACCATCGCCATCAGGGTGGCATCCCCAAAGCCCATGGCCTCGCGCTTCATTACAACTTCAGCAAGCCAGCCTACAATTGTGATCGCTCCGGCACCGGCGCAGGCACCGATGAATGCCTCCCACGGCGACGCAAAAAGCGATGGCTCCAGCCGGAACCACGTCACGATCGACATCACCAGCAAAAAGATCAGCCCGAAGACCGTAAAACCGTCCGGAATCAGGTAGTGTTTTGCATCGGTCACTGCAACGCCAAGCAGCAGAGTACCGAAGATTGCTATCCGGAGCGCTTCCAGCGTGGGTCCAAAGGCCACCACGCAAGCCACCCAGAAGAGAGCAACTACCAGTTCCACCAACGGGTACTGAACAGAAATCGGGAGCGAACATTGGCGGCACTTGCCACGCAGCAACAGCCAGCTCAGCAGCGGAACATTGTCGTACCACGCTATCTGATGCCGGCACCGCGGGCAACGCGAACGCGGTGCAACCACGCTCAGCTCCTCCGGCCAACGGGAGATGCATACGTTCAGAAATGAACCTATCGATGCCCCAACAATAAACACCGGGATAAGGAACAACACATCGTAAATGTTTACAGTACTGAGCATCAGGATCGGGAAATGGACAGAGCGTAGAGCAGTATTCCTGTGGCTACCGCAACGTTCAGCGATTCCACATCAGCTGACATGGGTATTGAGACCACTCGCTCCGCACTCTCCATAATGCCCCGACTCAGTCCGGACCCCTCGTTGCCCACTGCAAGAGCGAGACGATCCGGCACTGCATCTGACCGACTTAACTGTTCGCCGTCTGCATCTGACACCCATAGCGGGATGCCATAACGGCGCAGCCAGGAATCAAGTTCCGGCCAGGTGGCACTGGAGGTGGGGTGCGTGAAACTTGCTCCCATCGCACTACGGACGACTTTCGCGTTCCATAAGTCAACCGTTCCAGGGAGCGCCACGGTGTGTGTTACCCCCAGCGCTGCCGCGGTCCGGAGAATCGTGCCCGCATTCCCTGGGTCCTGGACAGCGTCCAGTACAATCATACGGAACCCAGGGTGCGGCTCCGGCAACGCGAATACAGGCACCCGCGCTACTGCAAGTATCCCCTGAGGCGACTCCGTATCAGAGGCGCTATCCATTTCAGAATCAGTGAGCGGCAGTAGCTCAATCCCACGCTCCCTTGCCTCTGAGAGGCATCTTGCCGCGCGCGCGTCTGCTGTGGCAGCCTCAGTATGCAAGAGACCGTGAATCTCAAGTGGCGACGCCAGGAGGGCCTCCACCGTTCTCACTCCCTCAGCTGCAAACCGCCCCTGCCGTTCCCGCCCTTTACGCCGACGCAGGTCCCGTGCAACACTCAGCAACTTCACGACGCACCATCACTTGGTAAAACGGCAGCCGATAACCGGCAAAGCAGATGCAGTGATCCACCTGCCGTCATTGAATCCTCTCGATGAACTCCCAAAGCAACACGCCAACTTTTGCAGACGCTCTCCGGGCAGCGGCAACCACATCCGAATGCAGCAAGGGCGCACTGGCAACATCGGCGTGGCGTGTGGCGCCAGAGTCTGCACCAGAGTCTGCACCAGGTTCTGCAACAGCATCTTCGCCAACACCGACACCGCCTGCCGCCTCATTTGTTATCGTGACAACAACTGCAACCCGGAGCCCGACTGCACGGGCCGCGATTACCTCCAGCACAGTGGACATCCCAACTGCGTCCGCGCCGAGTACACGGAGCATCCGCAGTTCAGCTGGCGTTTCGTATGACGGCCCGGTAAGGCCGGCGTATACTCCTTCCCCCAGCCCGATCCCAGTGCTCCGGGCACACGCATGCAAAAGCGTTCGGAGCCCCGGGTCATACGCAGCATACATATCCGGAAACCGCTCGTCTCCTGGTTCCAGAGCGCCTATAAGTGGGTTCCGACCTGTCAGGTTGATGTGGTCTGAAACCAACATGAGAGAACCGGCAGCGAAAGCGCTGTTAAGACCACCTGCGGCACCAAAAACCAGGTAAACCGGCACGCCAAGTGCCCTGAGGACGCGCGCATGAAAAGTGACTTGTGCGGGTGAATGGCCTTCGTACAGATGCAAGCGACCTGAGAACACAACCACCCGTTTTCCTGCCACGTCCCCGATCAGGATTTCGCCGACATGCCCTTCGACAGTTGGCGCCGGAAGCCCGGGGATATCCCTGAACGGAATACTTATCGCATTGCGCACGGCCTCAGCACCAACGCTTGCAAAGCCTGAACCCAGAACCACGCCTGCCACCGGTGTTTGCCACGGCTGCCCGGAGAGATCCGAATACTTCCGGCTTATAATCGTGGCGGCGCTCACCGCAGCAGCGTTGCCGTAAGGGTTCATGTCGCTCAGAGATTCCGCCTCGACACGCCGTTCACGTGGCATCCACATTGGGTGCGCGTTTGCGTACCGGCACGATCCTGTAGATGGCCCCTCCATGCACACTGCTTAAAGCAGCGATCGGCAGCCCTCTGGAATCCAGCAGCTGCGAAATACCGTTGGCAATGTCGTCCGCATCGGCCGTCGAGTACTCGCGCACAGCATCGAGCGCGGTAGCACCAACCGCGACCGACACCCCTGTCTCATTTACATAAACACGTACACCCTGAGTCATGTCCTTTGTCATGAGTGTAGGGTACACCGGTTAAACGGAATTTGCGAACCGGCTAACGTTTGCCGGGTGTATCGGGTGGTTGGTTGGTGCGGCCCGGAGGCAGCCCGTCAGACGGACTCCGCGGCTCCGCCTGTATCAGCCGCAGACTGCCTGACGCGAGTGTCCGTGGCATGCTGCAGCGTGGGGGTGTGGTTGCCGTTTTGCCCTGAATCACCAGCGGGCGTCACAGCGGGCTGCGATCCAACTTCATCCTGCCTGCGCGGGCGCGGCTTCCGGCCGCGGAACGCGTTCTGCAGCAGCCACGGCACTACCACACCGGCATTCCCCCTGATGGGGATAATGTTGGCACCGGTACGCTGCCCGGTCATAACCGGGTTGATGACGATAACGGTGGACCCGTGGCGGGCTGCAAGCCATGGCAGCGAGGCAGCCGGCTGCACCAGATTTGAGGTTCCTATCGAAAGGAAGACATCAGATGCAAGCGCGGCAGATTGCGCAGCAGAGAGGGTGTCCGCGTGGAGGTCCTCGCCAAACCAGACCACGTCCGGCCGCATCAGGGCCCCACATTTCGGGCATATCGGAATAGCCGACATCGGGTCGTCGATGGAGACCTCGGTGACACCCGCACAGCCGGCGCTGCACCGGATGCGGTTTACCGATCCATGCAGTGACAGGACATCCGGGCTTCCTGCACGCTGGTGCAGATCATCGACGTTTTGCGTGATTACGGTGCAGTGGGAGACGAAGCGCGGCAGGTGCGCAAGCGCTGTATGCGCCACGCTCGGTACAGCCCGGGCAATTGCCTGTCGACGTTCACGGTACCAATCCCATACCACAGTCGGATCGCGCTCGAAAGCGGCGGCCGAGGCCAGTTCTTCCGGCGAGTAATTGCTCCAGTAACCGGTGAGAGCATCACGGAAGGTGGGAATACCACTCTCCGCTGATATACCAGCTCCAGTCAGTACGCACACGTATTCGGCGGCACGAAGCGAAGCGGCCGCGAGTGCAAGATTATCGCGGAGCTCTGCTGGGATATCGGTCCGAATACGGCGTTTTGTCGGGTCGACGTTTGGCATTGCTTCTGTAAGTCTGTATTGTCAGCCGGGTTACGCACAGGAGAACAGTTGTGTTGGCTCTGTACGGCAGCCCCCAGCCCTGCCCCGCAGACCGCCGTAGCTTTTACGGCAGCGGCGTCGCTCGCAACCCTGGCGATCGGCTACATCGGTACCAGTACTGCCAGTACCCTGTATGAGATTGCCGCTATCAGTGCGGCAGCAGGGATGGTGATTACCCACGCCCACACGATCCTGCCAGCCAGCCCCCAGCGTACCGCTGAAAGTCGGTGCGTGGCGCCAACACCCACGATTGCACCTGTTATGGTGTGGGTGGTGCTCACCGGGATACCCAGCTTTGACGCCCCAAGGATCATGATAGCACCGGCAGTCTCAGCACAGAAACCCCCAACCGGCCGGAGCTTCGTAATGCGGGTACCCATCGTGTAAACAATACGCCAACCGCCCAACAGAGTTCCAAACGAAATCATGGAATAGGCTGAGAGCTCGATCCAGAGCGGAATGGTGTCGCCGCTAGCCACGTACAGATGCGACAGGATCCCGGTTTCGTTGGCGAAAAGAGCCTGGGAAGCCACCAGAAGCGACACAATAATACCCATGGTCTTCTGGGCGTCATTACCGCCATGTGCCAGAGACAGCAACGCCGAGCTGGCCAGCTGCGAGACCCGGAAAAAGCGGTCTGCCCGGTGAGCGTTAACCCTGCGGAAAAGTATTGTCACCAGAATCATCATGACAAACGCACCGAACATACCAGCCATCGGCGAAACCACGATGGCTGACAGCGTCTCGATCCACTTCTTCCCCCACAGAAGCGCGTCCATACCAGCGCGCGAAACGGCAGCACCAGCGTAGCCGCCGATAAGTGCGTGCGATGAGCTTGATGGGATGCCGAACCACCAGGTGATCAGGTTCCAGATGATGGCACCCAACAGCCCGCCCAGAATGACATTGGCATTCACGATATTCATGTCGATGAAACCGGTGCCAACAGCCTTGGCGACGGCAGTTCCAACAACAAAGATCGCTGAAAAATTGAAGAAGGCAGCCCAGATAACCGCTGCCACCGGGCTCAGTACCCGCGTACCGACTATCGTAGCGATAGAGTTCGCGGAGTCATGAAAACCATTGATGAAATCAAACGCCAGTGCTATGGCAACGATCAGGACTATATATGTCGTCACTGGTCCGTCAGCTGTTCTTCACCGCGATGCTTTCAAGGGCGTTGGAGACATCCTCGCACTCATCAATGGCCTCCTCGAGTGCGTCAAAGATTTCCTTCCACTTGAGGACTTCAATCGCCGGCATGTCATGATCGAAGAGAGCACCGACCGCCTCGGCGTAGCGCGCATCTCCTTCTTCCTCGAGGACCTTTATGGCCCGCCCGTGCGCCATCATCTTCTGCCGCCTGGTGATATCGCTGATTGACGCAAGTATCTCCTCGCTCGCCCGCTCCAGGATACCGGCCATCTCAACAAAACCCGGGCGGGATTCCGTCACACGGAACATCACGACCCTGCGCGCCACAGCATTCACCAGATCGATGACGTTGTCCAGACGCTTTGCAAGGAGATGGATGTCTTCCCGGTCGAGGGGTGTCACAAACTTCGAATCAAGACTCTGATTTATGGTCTGAACGATCTGATCACCTTCCGTCTCCACCCGCTTGATCCGGATGGCAGCACTCTGCGCACCCTCCGGGTTGTCAAAGATCGTCTTGAGCAGCGTGGACGCAGTCCCGATATGGACCGCCAGCTGCCGGAAGAGATCGAAGAAGGTTTCGTCCTTGGAAAAGAGCTTCACGGTTGTTGCGCTGTTTGATGTAATTCGGAGCGACGATCCGGAACACGGATGCATTCGCTGAAAAGAAGCTTAATCGTCATTTACTGCCACACCACCTGCGAATTGCCCTGTATTTTGCGCTTTATGAGGAGCTCAGGGTCCTTGAAACGCTGGATCAGCAGTACACCCGCCACAAATCCGCCGACATGCGCCCATACCGCCACCCCGCCCGAGACCTCTGGGTGCAATGCAATCAGCGATGGCAGCCCGGTGAGCAACTGCCCTATGAACCAGAAGATCAGCACGACCCAGGCCGCGAAGCGGAAAAAGAAAAACGGCGGAATGAACGTCCTGACACGACAGTGCGGATAAAGAATCAGATAACCACCCATTACTCCTGAAATTGCACCCGACGCACCCACGGTGGGAACCGGTGAGGAAGGATTCACGAGCACGTGCGCCATGGCAGCAGCCACACCCGTCAGGAGAAAAAAGGCGAGGAAACGACCCCTCCCCATGCTGTCTTCAACATTGTTGCCGAAGACCCACAGGTAGACGGAGTTGCCGATCACATGGCCCCACCCGCCATGCAAAAAGATCGAGAGCACCGGGGTCAGCATGTTCACCGGCTCGTCGTCAATAACGCAGGAGATACCTGGTGCTATTGGGATTCCA
>CAZDMG010000013.1:0-36948 GCA_964506655.1 uncultured Gemmatimonadaceae bacterium | reverse complement strand
GCTGAGCTTATCCCGGGTGTTGTTGCAGCGTACGATGCACTGCCGGCTGGCGATCCGCTTAAGACGAAACTCTCCGGACCGGCTGATGAGCTCCGCAACTGGGACTACCGCTGGGGAGCGAGCTCTGTTGCGACATCGGTTGCGATGTACTGGGGTGATGAGCTGTTCCGTATTGTTCAGCGGCGCACAGAGGGCGAAGACACGCGTGTCGTTGATGGTCTGCCGCGGTTCATTTCTGCGAAAGGCTACATATCGGCACTGAATGCAGCGGTGGATACGCTCGAGTCTCACTTCGGCTCATGGAAGACCCCGTGGGGTGAGATCAACAGGTTCCAGCGTATCACACCGGCAATCGCAAACGTGTTCGATGACTCGCGCCCGAGTATCCCGGTTCCCTTTGCAACTGCACGCTGGGGTTCGCTTGCATCGTTTGCGACGAGCACAACCGGTATCGATGGCAACCGCACAAAGAAGCGCTACGGTGTAAGTGGCAACAGTTTCGTTGCAGTGGTGGAGTTCGGTGACAGCGTGCGCGCAGGCGCCATCACAGCGGGCGGTGAAAGCGGAGACCCGGAATCCAAACACTTCGTCAATCAGGCGGAGCGCTACGCAACCGGTGACCTGCGCGAGGTGTTCTTCTATCCGAAACAGCAGAGAGCCAACCAGGGACGCGCTTACAGACCAGGACAGTAACCCAACCGGCAGTACTGTAACGCAGTCTTTATACCCCGGCCGCAACATCGTCTTTCAGATGAAGTTGCGGCCGGGTTTGTATTGCTCACCTGCACGTGGAATGAGTTGCCGGAACTTCTCCGCTCGCACGTTGACGACGTTATTGGCGATCTGAAGTGTGCCGCGGATGAGCAGCAGCGGTGCAGTCGAGATGAGTTCCGCCTCCCGCTCGAACCGCCCCGGTGTTATGACAACATTGGTCATCCCGCTTTCATCCTCGAGTGTAAGGAAGGCAAAACCCTTTGCTGTCGGCGGACGCTGTCTGCAGATAACAAGCCCGGCTACCGCTACTTTTTCACCATCGCTGTGCCGGCGCAGCTCTTCAGCAGTAAGCACACCGTTGGGTTCAAGCAGTGAACGCAAGTGCTTCATCGGGTGGCCGCCGAGGGCTACACCTGTGACACGCAGGTCGGCTTCGGTGATCTCTGTCCGGGTCAGTGCCTTCAGTACATCGGGTACCGGGGTTCTTGTACGCGGTGCAAATGGCAACGATGGCTGTCTTGTTACAGCCATGACCTCCCAGAGTGCAGCGCGTCGCCGTCGCTCCGGTGCCAGATGCGTGAACATGCTGTCGAATGCCCCGGACTCGGCGATCCGCCTCCAGGATGCTGTATCAAGTTTCGCGCGCTCCACTGCGTCCTCTATGTCGGCGAACGGTCCGTCTTTCAGTGCGCTCTCCAGTATAGCACGCGCACGGGCGCCGAGTCCGCGGATGATCCGCATGCCAAGGCGCACGGATACGGCTTCTGGTGCAGGGTCTGATGCAGGGTCTGGTGCAGGGTCAGTTGGATGTCCGTGCGCACGCGCGATCTTTGCAGCAGGCGCAGGCTCACACGCCACTCGCCACTCTGTTTCCCGTTCGTGCGGCACCAGTACACGACCGTCGCTGAGCTCCAGGGTATGGTTCCACGCCGAGTGGGTCAGGTCCACCGGCAGGACATGAACGCCATGTCGTTTTGCATCTTCGATGAGCGTGCCGGGCGAATAGAATCCCATTGGTTGCGCATTGAGAATGGCGGCCAGGTACTCCGGGGCGTAGTAGTGACGCAGATATGCAGTTGTATAAACGATCAGTGCGAAGCTCGCTGCATGACTTTCCGGGAAACCATAATCCGCGAAGGCATTGATCTGGTTGTAAATCCTGCGCCCGGTTTCAGCAGGGATGCCGTTGCGCTCCATCCCTTCAATCAGCTGTTCACATATCGCAGCCATACGTTCGCGTGAACGTTTATGTCCCATTGCGCGGCGGAGCTGATCGGCCTGTGAAGGAGTAAAGCCCGCTGCAGCAATTGCCACCTGCATCCCCTGTTCCTGAAAGAGCGGTACACCCAGCGTGCGTTCAAGAATCGGTTTCAGCGACGGGTGCGGATAGGTGACAGCTTCTTCGCCTGCCCGGCGACGCAGATACGGATGCACCATATCGCCCTGGATCGGACCGGGCCTGATCAGTGCAACTTCCACCACCAGGTCGTAAAAGCACCTGGGCTTAAGACGCGGGAGTGTGTTCATCTGTGCCCGGCTCTCCACCTGGAACACACCCACACTGTCCGCCCTGCAGAGATCGTCGTACACAGCAGGGTCGGCCATGTCGAGCTGCGCCGGATCCACCACTGTACCACGCGTCTTAAGTACGTACGCAAGGCAATCCTGAACCACCGTCAGCATACCCAACCCCAGCAGGTCGATCTTTATAAGCCCCGCAGGATCGAGGTCGTCCTTCTCCCACTGGATCACTGTACGCCCGGGCATGGACGCGGGCTCCAGTGGTACTATCGAACCAAGTGGTTCTTCCGACAGAACAAAACCACCGACATGAATTGAACGGTGCCGCGGCAACTGATCGAGCCCTTCAACCATATCGGCGAGCAGACGGACACGCATGTCATCGGGATCGAGGCCAATGTGCAGCAGTGTCTCACGTGCATCGGCGTAAGCGGAGGTGCCGGATACCGGTTTGCCGGCAGCATCGGATGTTTTGGTATGTGCCACCGCACTCGCTGCAGCTGGTTGCATTGCATCGGCTGCGATCCTGCTCTGGGCAACACGCAGCGCAGCTGCAGTTTTGCGCGCGCTTCGTCTGTCGCTTATGGCGCTGAGTGCGTCACCCTGCTGCTCCGAAAAGCCAAGTACACGCGCGGCGTCACGCACTGCGCTGCGTCCCCGCCAGGTGATCTGCTCGCAAACCATCGCTGCATGTTCGCGTCCGTATTTGTTGTACACGTATTGCAGCACCCGTTCACGGTCGCGGTGCGCAAAATCAATGTCGATGTCAGGGGCTTCTTCCCGCTCTTCAGTAAGGAAACGCTCAAAGAGCAGTTTCATGCGGACAGGGTCAACAGCAGTGATACCCAGACAATAGCAGACCGCAGAGTTTGCAGCAGAACCGCGTCCCTGACAGAGGATCCCCTCGCGCATCGCGAAGCGCACTATGTCCCAGACGATAAGGAAATAACCGGCCAGCTTAAGTCTGAAAATCATGCCGAGTTCGTGGCTGAGCTGAGCGTTGTGTTCAGGCGAGCGGCCTGCACCCCACCGTTCATTGGCGCCCTGATCAACAAGCCGTTCCAGGTATCCGTCTGCCGTTACACCCGGTGGAAGCGGGAACACCGGAAGCGAAGGGCGCAATTCAGTAAGCGTGAATGTGCACCGCTCTGCTATCTCAACTGTCGCGCGCACTCCTTCCTCCGCACCGCGCCACCGTCGCAGTACAAGTGATGGACTTTTGAGTGACCACTCCGCGTTGGGGCGCAGTTCAGTACCCATTTCATCGAGTGTCGCTCCGTGCCGCAGTGCAGTCAGAACGTCGTGTATCATGCGCAACTGCGGCCTGGCATAGTGGACATCGTTTGTCACGACCCATGGCACACCCAGCCTTTCCGAAAGCGGGCGCAACAACTTTACCAGCGCACGTTCTTCAGCGAGGCAGTGATCCCAGCATTCGATTGCCATGTGGTTACCGAATACTTCGCGGAGCTGTGATGCGGCCCGCCAGGCGTCCTGTTCGCGTCCTTCTGCAAGGAGCTGCGGTACCCACCCGCGGGTGCAACCGGTGAGCGCCGTGATACCATCTGCGTGCGAAGCAACCAGCGACCATGGCACAGCAGGTGAACCGCGTACGGAGTCCATGCGCGCACGCGTGATAAGCGTGGAGATGTTGCGATAACCGGCCCTTGTTTCTGCCAGAAGGACGAGATGTGTAGGCCGTGTGCCGGATTCCTGATCAGGAACAGTGACCGTAAGTTCGGCGCCGAGTATGCCATTGATACCGGCTTCCTGGGCTGCGAGACCGAAGCGCACAGCGCCACCGAGTTCGTTGTGGTCGGTGAGCGCGATTGCTGGGTAGCTGAGCTGGGCAGCGCGCGCGACGAGCGCCTCAGGGGTGGAGGCGCCATCGAGAAGCGAAAAGGCGGAGTGGCAGTGCAGTTCGGCGTACATACCGAATAAACACCGAAGTGAAAGACGCGGTCAAGGGGGTTGGCGGGCGTGTGCGCCGTGGGGAAAGAACGTTCGCGGGGTGACGCGAGGAGGGGGGCGGTGATACCGGGCGCGGTGATACGAAACGGGGACCCCCGTTGTAGGAGATCCCCGTGTCACTTCACTGCTTTTATGAAGCTCTGCTCAGTTTGCTGCCAGGAGCGGCTTCAGTAAGCGCAGCTGTTTGTGCTTGTCTGTCTGTACTCAGTACTTCGGCAGAAGGATTGACTGGTAAAGCATGTCCAGTGATTCGGTCTTGCCTGTGAATACGCCCTGCGGGAACTGGCGGTGCTGCAGGATCGCATCATAGATCTCGGCTTGTTGATACACGTTGGCGCCAAGTCCGGCGAGGAACTGGAGTCTCAGATTGCGATCGCGGTTGAGCTGCGCATCTTCGAGCCAGGAGTTGAGATCGGCCTTCTTGCCGGCGTAGGTGCCGAGGAGATCGAATGCGTTGTGCATACCGATGTCGGCGAGCGAGGCTGAAACGGGGCTCATATCGGCTTCATTGAGGCGGTTGAAGACCCTGTCGACGTCGATCGGCTTCGGATCTTTCATGCCGACGAGCACGATGTCGTAGCCGCGTCCCTGGTAGGTATTACCGAAGATGACGCCATCAGGGAAGACTTCGAAGAAGGTCGCGATCTCGCTCTTTACCGCAGGTGTTCCGGCCTCGTAGAGCTGAACAAAAACGGTGACTATTCCGCCCGGGTTGAGACGCTTCCTGGCGAGCTCCCAGAACTCCTTCGTGTACAGCGTCGCGGCACCCTTCACCCACGGGTCGAATGGGTCCGATGTGATTGCATCGAATGTTTCGTGCGTGGTGTTCAGGAAGTGACGTGCGTCGTCGATACGAACGTGTGTCTTCGGGTTGTCGATGACGTGGAAGTTGTATTCACCGAAGTGACGTGAAACGACCTGCGGTACGAGTGGTTCGATTTCAGCGATGGTGAGTTTCTTTACGTTCGGGTCGATGCTGACAGCACCGGCTGTCACACCTGCACCACACCCGACAACGAGTACCGAAGCAGGATTGTCAGGGATGAGTGTTGTCAGGTGTCCAAGCATACGCTGCAGTCGCATATCCTGCGGTTCGCTTGATGCCTGGACTTTGCCTGCGTTGTGGTAGCTCGTGATGCCGTTGGGATAGCGTGAGACTGCCATGGAGGAGTTCACACCTTCACCAACGAAGATCGGTTCGCCGGTGTTGCCGATCCATGTGGCCATGTAGCGTCCGTACATAACGAGAAGCGGCGGGAGCTTCGGTACGGTTACAACCGCTGAGACCACAAGCACTGCGACACCTGCACCGAGAACGGCGGTGCGGGTGACTGCGGGTGTTGATTCACGTGCAACACGGAGCAGCATGATGATCGCGCTTACCGCTACGCCAGCTACGAGGATACGCAAAGCGTTTTGCGTCCCGAATGCCGGGATAAGGAGCAGGCTGCCGATGACGGATCCGACGATAGCACCTACTGTATTGGCCGCGTAAACGGTACCAACGAGACGCCCTGGGTCCTGTCCCGGTGCTGCAACGCTTGCGAGTGCGAGCGGGAAGCTGGCACCCCAGAGGAGAGCAGCGGGGAGCATCGCGTAGAGGCAGCGTACGAGGTCGAGCTGCATCGTGTAATACGGGCTGCTCGATATCTGTACGTTGATGGGCCAGTACGGGATGCTTGCGAGCATTGCCCATGCGGCCCATGCAATGGCGCCGACGAGCAAGAGCTGCGCTATGGCCAGAGCTGCACGTGGGTTCTTCGCGGAACGTCCGATGCTGGCGCCTGCGATACTGCCTATACCGAGCCCAACGAGCATTACCGCGAGTATGAGCGAGAAGGTGTAGACTGTACCGCCGAGCATGAGTGTAACGAGGCGGGTCCAGACAGCTTCTGCTGCGAGTGCGGTCATGCCGGAGAGCGCGATTACGACATAGACGGTATTGGCGGCCGGGTGAGCGGTGGGCTTTACAGCCGTGGCTTCATCGGAAGCCGGTGTGTACTGTGTGGTCTTCGCAAGTGCGAGTCCGGCGAGTGCAACGAGGATGTTGAGAGCAACGGCTGCCCATGTGGCGAACTGCATGTCGTGCACGCGCAGCAGATAGAAGCCTGCGAGCGTTGCGCCTGCGACGGCGCCGAATGTGTTGCCACCATAGAAGAATCCGAGCCAGGATACTCCGGCCGGGGTTGTCTGTACCCAGCGTGAGATGGCGGGGAGTGTTGCACCCATGAGCAGGGTTGGCGGGAGCAGCAGGATGGTGCAGAAGAGGGCGCGTATGGCAATGCCGAGTACGCCGCCTCCGCCTATTGCAGTGTAGAGGCCTCCGACCCACGGGAGGAGGTAGAAGATGATTACCCCCCACAAGGCGATACCGAGTTCCAGCTTGGCGTAAACGCGAAGCGGGTGCTCACGGTTGGAAACGTATTTGGGGAGGTACAGGCTTCCGAGGCACATACCGCCCATGAAGGTTCCGAGGATCACTGCCATGGAGACGGCGTTGGAGCCGACTATGAGCGACAGGAGCTGGAACCAGACGACTTCGTATATAAGAGCTGCTGCACCGCTTCCGATAAAGAGGAGAACGAGGAGTGGGAGTGCAGCGCTGGCGCCCGTTGGGACGCCAGTTGTGTTGTGATCGGCAGTGATTGGTTGAGTCATGCGGAGTTACAGGCCGGGGAGATCAATAGATGAATCCATACGCTCGGCAAAGATACATCGTTGGGCAGAGGAATGTTGCTATGAGGTTGCGGTCAGGTTGTGTTCAGTCGTACCAACCCTGCAGAAACCACTTTTTTCTGCTTTTGTAGAGGAGCAATCCGGCGCTGCTGTCGGTTGTGCAGCGCCAGTAGTCGCGGGCATAACTGTCCGCGCGCCACCAGTCTCCGCTGAGTCTGTCGGGTCCTTCCGCGTGCACAAAGACCATCCGTTCCCCCCTCCACCACGCTTCGGCCGGCTGGCCGGAGCTGGTTTCGGTGATCTGTATGGTTTCCGGTGCAGGCAGGAGCCTCATGACTGGGAGCAGCTTTGCGCCGTCCGGGCTCTGGGCTCCGGAGACCGGCAGCGCATGTACCGTTCTACCTCCGTCTACTGGTAGCGCATGTAGTGTTGCAACACCTGGTGTTGCAACAGCGTGTGTTGTGGCTGGTGTGGTGGTGGGTTTTGCCAGTTGCATTGCATCGGCGCTGACCCAGCTGGCTGCGTGTTCCGGTCTTTGGGAGTTGTTGAGTACTGGATGGACGACGACGTCTCCTGTTTCTGGCGGGTCGAGTGTTTTGCGTAGCTGTGCGAATACTGCATCGGCTTTCATGGCGGCATCGCGCCAGGAGGAAATAAGGAGATCTCCCTGATCGGCAGAGAGGGGCGCTGTAGCGGGGATACTCAATGCGACGCCGATTACCGGTGCGGGGAGTGTCCAGCTTTCCAGGAGTGAGCGGCATTGTTGGAAGAGCGGGTCGAATTGAGCGATGGGGCGTGCGGGGCGTATTTCGCGTGTGATGGTGCGGTGCGGGATGGAGAGCAGGGAGTCGGCAAGCGATTGCGTCTGTGGGTCAGTGTGTTGATTTGTGTGTGAATTTGTGCGTGGACTTGTGTTCAGATGTGTCGGATGGGGTGTGAGGAAGGGTGTGAGAGTTGCTGTGTCGGTGCTTCCATCGAAGTGTTGGTACCTTCCTGCGTCGAGTGCGAGTGTGACTGCAACGGACGCTGCTGCGCGTCCGTCTGCGACCAGTTCATGTATCAGGCGTTGGAGGAGTGCCCGTGCGGCGAACAGGATTGTTGTGCTTTCCTGTGCTGGTGCGGGGAGTTCGATGCTTGCTGTGCGTGCGGCATCAACGCGTACCACTCCTGGCCGTCGGGGGTCGTCGCCGTGTGCGAGTCGCCATGAGGCGAGTCCGTCAGCTCCCCATCGGCGTTCTACGTCTCCCGGATCTACGGCAGCGAACGCACCGACGGTGTTGAGCCCCAGGGTCTTCAGGCTGTCGCGCATGTCCTTGCTCATGGGTATGAGTCCGATCGGCGCGGGTGCAAGCCATGCGGCGCACCCGCCCTTTGGCAGGATGGTGATTCCCTGGTATGTGCAGGAGTGGTTTGGGGTGCCCGGTGCGGGTGTGCGTGTTGTAGTTGGTATTGTAGTGCGTGTGGGGGCACTCCAGGTTGCAGCGCGAGCTGCGACGCATGAGTCGGCGATGGCGACTTTTGCATCGGGGTGTATGGTGCGTGCAATGGCGAGGAGTGTGTGTGCGAGTTGTTGTTCACCGCCTATGCCGTCCATGCCACTGGCGCCTACGAACCATGTTCCGGGCGATGTGGATAGTGGTGCTACCTGAGGGCTTCCGTGGAGAAGTGCTGTTGTCGTGGTGAGGACAGCGGATTGTATGGCAACGGAATCCCATTCGCGGATATCGAGCGATGCGAGTCGTGACTGGGCTTCGGTGGTGTTCATTCCCTGGCGTATCCCGTGTTTTCCTGCGGCTCGTGATACGGCTCGTAGCCGGCCGTTTTCTGCGAGGGCACGAGGTGATTCATCCCAGTGGAGTGTGTCGGGTGTGTTGTTGTCAGCGTGCCACACCGCGCCTATCGGGAATCTCGGGATGCGCACGCAGGCTACGCGCCATTGGGGAGGGTGTAGCACAGTGGACCTCTACTGTCTGGTGGCTAAGGGTGTGAGGTGTGTAAGGAGTGCGCGATCTGCGCGCGTTGATGTTTCTGCAGTGCCGGGTGGCGAGGCTCGGCGATGATGTGCGGGTGTGTATGGGTGTGGTATCGGGTGTGATTCTGAGTAGCAGAGTGCCGGCTAAGCGGATGGTTTTTGGTTCTGTAGTGACCACGAGTGCGGCGTCTTTTTCTCTGGCGATTTTCGCGAGTTTTGCGCAGGTGTTCCGGGGGATGAAGGGGGCGTCATCGAGTACTACGAGGTGGAATACGCCGCTTTGCAGGAGGATTTCAGTGGCTCTGAGTGCTTGTTCGTTGCTGGCTGGGCGTATGGCTACGAAGCGTTTGCCGAGTGTTGCCCATGGTGCAGGAGCGAGTGTGTGGGTGGTATCGACCCATGCGACCCACTGGTTGTCAGCGAGTGTGTTTGAGGCGATTTCCCTGAGGAGCGCAGTTTTACCGGCGCCTGTTGGTGCTGAGAGTTGGGTAATTCTGCCGCGGGGGATACCGCCTCTGAGTTGGAGATCGAGGGGTGTGATGCCGGTGGTAAGCGGCGGGCTGTGTTCACGCCTGGGGCTGGCTATTTCGCTTATGCGTTTGCGGAGCGCGCTGATGGCGTTTGTGGTCATGCCGTGAAATACCGAATAAAACCCGAAGAGTCAAGAGCAGGGGGGGAGAGGGGAGGGTTTGATCCGGCCGGCCACGTGGATTGTTTCGGTGGTGCGGATAGCCTAATGTCAGCGCATGAGTGTTCTCTCAGACATAGAGATCCAGCGTGCGCTGGGCGGTTTACCGGGCTGGCTGCGTCGGGGTGGGGTTTTGACGAAGACGTATCATTTCGCCAGGTTCCCGGACGGGATCGCTTTTATAGCGCGTGTCGCTGAGGTAGCGGAGCGTATGCAGCATCATCCGGACATTGACATCCGGTATACGGATGTTCAGTTCCAGCTGACGACGCACGATGCGCAGGGCATTACGGTGCGGGATCTGGATCTGGCGCGTGCGATCGAGGATCTCGCGATTTTGTAGCGTATTTTCTGTAGTGTGTTTTTTGTAGTGTGTTTATCGAGCGTTGACCTTACGCAGTGAGATGCTGCCGTTGACGGTGCGTGCATCCAGGCGTGGTCCGCCGTTTCCTGTTTCGCCCTGCAGGTTTCGTCTTGACTGCGTTCCGGAGACTGTCATGGGTATATCAGTCTTCACGCTTCCATTGACGGTTTTCATACTGATAAGCGCGCTGAGGTCAGGCGGAGCTGTGACAGTAATTGACCCGTTGACTGTCTCCAGTCTGGAGTCGTGCTGGTAGCCATTGGTGGCATCGATAAGTGCATTGATGCTTCCATTGACTGTTTTTGCGTTTATCGGCCCGTTGATTGTCCGTATTCTGATACCGCCATTGACGGTTCTGGCATTTACACCGGAGCTGACGCCTGAGATATCGATACGGCCGTTGACTGTATTGACATCGACATGGGTACCGGCTGGTACATGTACAGTGAAGTGAACCGAGGTATTACCGCGTACGGAGACTCTGCTTTGTGGTGCATTGATACCTTCGCTGGTGCATCGGGATTCCGGGTGCCACATGGCGCAGACCACGATGTCGTCTTCAGCGGTCCGGAGTTGTTCAATCCGGACGGGTGTTGGTTTCCCTGATTTCCACTTCTTTACAGCACGGATTTCGACGCGGCTTTCACTGTTGTTGCCATCAGACGGGAGGACTTCCACCGGGCCATTGATGTTGTAGACGATCACGCGGTGTCCCGGGGCGGCGATACCGGACCAGGAGAATGCTTCTTCGCTGTTGGGCTGGGCAAGCGCAGTGGTTGCTGCAATGGTTACTACGGTGGTTACTGCAGTGGTTACTGCGGTGAGCATGAGAAAGGCGACTGTCAGTGTCTGCCACAGCGGTTTTGGCGCGGTTGTTGCGACTGGCGTGGTTATCGGTTTCGTGGTCGTCATTTTCAGGTCTCCGTGGGTCCCGTGTCCTGGTATTCAGTGTTCACGATTTCCTGTGTGCGGGGTGTGTTATCGGCATACACATCAGCATACACATCAGCATACACATCAGCATACACAACGGAGCTGATGTGTCCGGGGTTTCAGCATTGTGTGGAGCCAACAATATCAGTGATGAGGCTCCTTAGTTCCGCTACATCATGTGCGATGCGGCTGGGGGCAGCGGGCTCCAGTTCTGCGGGGCTGAATGGTCCCCAGAGGCAGGCGATAGTGGCGACGCCTGCGGCATTACCGGCTTTGATATCGTGGGGAGAGTCGCCGGCGAAGAGTGCGAGTTCCGGTGCGATGCCGAGTTCTGACAGTGCGAGCTGGACGGGTTCTGGTTCAGGTTTATGGCGCGTGGTTCTATCGACGGTGACGATGGTCTGAAACAGCTGTTGAATGCCAACATGCTGGAGCGAGCGCATCGTCATCTCCTTTCCTTTGCTGGTGACGAGGCCAAGTGCGTGTCCATCGCTGTGGATTTCGCTCAGCAGTTCCTTTATACCGGGGAAGGTGTATGTGAGTCTTTCGAGGTGGAGGTTCTGAAACCCGCGGAACTTCTGTGTGAGTATACCGATGTCTTCTTCATCGTGGGCCCATTGCCGTAGCTGGGTCCGGAGGGGTGTACCGATACCAGCGATCCATTCCTTATGAGATGGTCGGAGTGTGCGGTCGTGAAAGGCATAATCGACGCATTCCAGGAGGAGTCCAATGGAATCAATAAGAGTACCGTCGAGGTCGAAGAGTATTGCGTGTCGCATGTCTGAAACTATCAGCTGTGCTGCGTGGGAGGACAACGATCATGCCGGCGACGTGCATCTGGTGCCGGGGCAGCGGCTCCCCGTTGTAGCCGGCTGTTTTGTGGAGTTGCCGGAGAGTTGCCGAGTTTTTCCACCATGAGAGAAAATCTTCTGCGTTGGTGGCGCGGTGCTGTGCGATCCATTCCTGGAGTGCGCGTTCGCCGCCTGACGAGTGTGCTGCTTCGACGATCAATCTGGCTTCCTGGAGCATTTCCATCAGTGGCTTCCGTTCAGTTACTCTGCGGTTCTGAACGGTGCTATTGAGGAGTGTGAGGATGCGTAGTTGTGGCGGCCCGAGTTCGGGTTCAGCGGGTCCGAGAGCTATGCGGGCATCGATTCTCCCAATATGGCTGCCCAGCTCATCGAATGCTTTCCTGACGAGTGCGTCATGAGTCGGGCGATTTCTGCCGACCGGTCTCAGGTCGGTCATGATTGTGAGCAGGAGTTGAGCGGACTCGGTTGTGGTGCCGTCGAGTGAAGCAATGAGTCGAGTGGTGTTGTCAGTAATGGCAGCGATCCATCCTGAGCAGGCCCCGGATGCAACAGCAACGGTGGCAGGGACCAGTTGGCTGTGTTCCAGCGTAGCGGTGCGGCTTCTGGGGTGCTGTGGCGTTCTCCAGTGTGAGAGGAGGAGTTTCAGTGCGGCTGCTGCTTCCGGTGGATTATGAGCGATTTTCTGTGCGGTTCCGGCTTTCCTTTCAAGGCGTTCCATGGTTGAGGTAACGAGTTCAACGGGTGCGGGTGGTGCGATGGTCAGTACGTGTACGTAAGGGAACGGTGATCCGAGGCGTACAGCGCGTCCTTCGCGTTGCAGGCGAGCGGCGTCGGTCCATGGCATGTCGAGGTGAACGACAGTCCCGGCGTCCTGAAGGTTGACGCCTTCGGCGATGATATCAGTGGAGATGAGCAGCCGGACGCGTTCGTGTGCAGGTGGGGGTTTCCGGTTGTGTGCAGCGGGTGCGAAGCGCCACAGGATTTCCTGACGTGGCAGCTGACCGCTGGCGATGCGTCCTTTTCCACCGGCGATGGCAGCGACACCCGCGATATCGGAGAGTGCCCGATAAATAGCGTGTACAGTAGCTGTATAGCGTGAAAAGGCGAGGACAGGCCGATCCGGGTTTTGGTCGAGCTGTTTCCGGAGGATATCTGCTCTTTTGTCGTCGTAGTGTACGGTATCCGCGTGCAGCAACTGGAGTTCAGCCAATGCATCGAGGTGTTTCTTCAGAATGGGTTGCAGGAGTGTGTGATCAGCGGTTTCAGCGACGACGATTTCGGGGAAGGCGAGCTGCACGGAGTCATCGGCGACGATCCACGCTTTGAGTTCATCCTGGCTGGGATATCGTCCCATGCTGATTGCGTGTGCCATGGCTTCGCCTCTCAGTCTTCTGAGCCGCAGAGAGTGGCTGAGTGCGGCATCACTTGAGCACCACGCGCCGAGCAAGCCGAGCCGTATGAGAGCACCGGCGGCAGTTCCTGTACGTGCCGGGAGCGGGTCGGGGAGGGTGAGAATTGCGTTGAGGATACTTCGATCAGCGGGCATAGCGACTGGGGGGTGCCGCACGATTTCGGGTATCTGGTCCAGTTCAACCATTTGGCGGGTTCTCCTTACGACGACTTTCTGCAGTATTGCGTCGTCCAGGGAATCGGATCGTGATCCCATGAAAAGTGAGAGGAGGGTTTTCATATCAGCCTCGCTGTTATGAACGGGAGTAGCCGAGAGAAGCAGCAGGTGATGGCCAGTGACGAAATCACTGATGTGTCTGTGTCGTTGTGTGTTTCTGTTGCGCAGGTGGTGTGCTTCATCAATGATGACGAGTGTTCTCAGCTGCTTACCGGCATCCGGTAGGGATGGTGTTGCAGTTGAGAAGCTGTGCAGCGACAAGACGGTCGTGTTGGGTATTGCGGCCTGTGCGATGGCGCCTTTCCACATGGGCACGAGTATCGCGGGGGCAATGACAACGAGTCTTTCGTAATGCTGTGCAATGCTCAGTGCGACCCATGTTTTGCCGAGCCCGGTGTCATCGGCGAGGATGGCACCGGAGAGCTCCCGGAGTGCGTTGAGGAGGAGCGTTTCTGCTTCTGCCTGGTGCTTCCTGAGTGTGATGTTTCCGACGGTGCGTATCCGTTTTTCGGAGACGGCGATGTGGTTGTGACGTGCGGCTTGCGGGTGCAGATGCAGCATTGCTTCCGCGATAGTGTTCTGGACCTGTGCAAGGGGTGTGGTTGTGAATGTTGCAGCGGTCATGATGCGGACCATTCTATGAGTGGTTGGATGTCATCGACGTGAACCCGGTATGCATCGGCAACGATCCTGGAGTGTGATTGGGCGTCGGGTTTATATCCTTCGGCGATTTCCCTGCCGAGTTCTGCGAGTGCGGGTCTTACCTGGATCCACTGCCTGGGGATGGGAAAGGCGGCGATGGTCCATGCCATATATCTCCGGAACCCCCCTCTGGCGTGTTCCGCGATGCATGCGATCCATGCTTCAGCGGCGGGCGAAGTAATCAGGGCATTGAGTGCAAATGCGTCCTCCGTTGATGCCATGTGCATGGCGTAGCAGGTATTAAGTGGTACAGTCGGGTCGCCCTGCGGCAGCACTTCGGTTCGCATATTGCGTCCGATGTCGGCCCAGACGAGTCTGGCGGTATCGAAGCGTGCGGCATCGGTCCGGAAGAGTTGCCACCAGGGTCCTTTTAGTTTTGCGTCGCGTCGGGACTCCAGTTCGTATTTCCACTGACTGAGCCATCTTCTGGTTGCTGGCGGCAGGATCCGGAGTGGTTTGCCGTCCTTGCTGTGTGTCCATATGATGTGTGTGTTTCTTTGCGTCTTGTGTTGTTGCCCGACGTCTTCACCGCGCAGTACAGGTCTCAGTGAAATGCGTTCGATTCGTGCTATTCTTCCGTTTGCCTCGATTGTGGCCATGTCATCGTCGTGTTCAGTGGCATTGACGAGGAATGCGGCATTGCATCCGCATTTGACGCCGAGTGTGGGTCTGCCGAGGTGGGACGAGCCGAGTGGGGTTCCGGCGGCTCTGAGTGCGTGGAAGGCATTGCGTGCGGGTTTTGGGAGGAGGAGCCATGGTGCGGTTGGGTCTTCCGTTACAGCGATTTCGTGCTGGTTGGCAGTGAAGCTGGATATGTGGTGTGCGCGCGCGACGGCGACCTGGATTTCCCGGGTGCCCGTTTGGTGTGTGATGATTTCATTGTGTCTTTTTCTTGCGACAATGAGGGAGGGGTAAACGGCTGCATGAAAGAGTGGAGGGGCGTCACTCCAGTCGTGCACGTTATGGATTTCGGTTTCTTCACTGATGAGTTTCCTGACTCCTCCGCCGGAGAGTGTCCGCCAGAGTTTACCGGGTACGAGGAGTGCGACGGTGCCATTGGGGCTGAGGAGCTGGAGGCTTCTTTCGACGAATGCTGCTGCGAGGTCGGCCTGAGCCGCGAAGCCGGTACTGGCTCCGGCGCGTACAGCGCCTTCGCGCCATGCGGGTTCGCGGAGGGTTTTGAATTCACTTCTGAGTCTGACGCGATCGCGTGCTGGAACAGAGTGTGGCCTTACCCATGGCGGATTTCCGATGACGAGTGAGAATCCGCCGTTTTGCATGGCGGCCGGGAAGTGAGTTGCAAAGCTGAATGGCAGGGCGTGTCCATTGAGGAGTCGGGTGCGGTGCTGTTGCAGTTCGCGTATCCTGAGGCGGAGCGCATCGAGTGCGCGTTCATCGGCGCGCGTGGGTGTGTTGCGTTTACCGAAGAGATCGCTTGAGCGCAGTGCAGTGAGGAGATCTTTCCGCTGTTCGTGTGCGGCGGCGAGTTGGAGATTGGCGAAGTCGACGGCAGCGAAGCGTTCGCTGCGGTCGAGGAGCCGGGCGAGGTGCGTCTTTTTTGTGCCGCTGGATTTTGCGTAGCGCAGTCTGATTTTGTCGTCAGATTTTGCGAACCTTTTCAGGTGGAAATTGCCACCTGCCAGGGTGTCACCGACGCGGATGTTGTGATCGAGGTTAGGGAGTGGGGTTACGCGTGTCGGGTCGGTTTCATTGCATTCGATAACAGCGGAGAGCCAGAGTCGCAATTCGCAGAGCCACACTGCCATCGGGTTGGCATCAACGCCAAAGATTGACCTTGTCAGTATTTCCTGTCGTATGATGTGAACAGGTCGTCTGTCACCTGCTGCAGTGGCGAGTGAAGCGAGCCGTTCGAGGATATGGACCAGGAATGCGCCCGACCCGCATGCCGGATCGAGTATGCGGAGGTTCGCGATGCGTTTCAGCAGGTCGTGATCGGGTGTATTGGTTTGGTTATGATGGTTTGTAGTTGTTGTGTAAGTGGGGAGGCCGGGGAGTGCGCACTGGAGCGCATCTGTGACGACAGGTTCGACGAGTGTGGGCGGTGTGTAGAAAGCTCCGCTTCTGTGCCGTTCATTTTCTGCCATGAGGCATTCGAAGGATCTGCCGAGCATTTCCGGGTCGATGGCAGCTTCGGACCAGCTGTCAGAGTCTTCGCGTGCGGTGAATCGGTATTTGTCGAGGAGTTCGGCTATGAGGACGGTGATGGCGTCATCGGAGAAGCGGATGGTGCTCCGAATGCGTTCGGTCTTTGTTGGCGCGAAGAGTCCGCCATTGAGGAACGGAATATTCCCGAAGGATCGCGCGGAGTCAGCGCGTCTGGCGGGTGGAGTGTTGAGCGTACCGAAGAAGAGTGGTTTGAGGAACGTGTTATGGAGTCCACGTCCGGAGTGGAGGTGCAGGGTGCACTGCTGGATGAGGAAGTTCTGGTTGTGGTCGAGCCAGCCTTTGGCCTGAAGGAAAGCGAGGAAGAGTGTTCTGGAGGCATAGAGGAGTGCGAGTTCGCGCCGTTCTGCGTGGGAAGCCTGTCCGGTGGCGGTAGCAGCGAGCAGTTCGACGGTCTTGTCGAGTTCTTTATAGAAGCGTGTTGATAGGCTGTCGCGTTTCAGGATATCGGTGAAGCGTGCGTGTCTCAGGCTGTCGTCGGTTTCGGAGACCGAGGCGAGAGCGCGGAGGGTATCGGCATCGGAATCAACGACATTATTCCGTTCGCTTCTGAGTGCGGCGACCTGAATGGAGTTCTGGTTGCGTGTGGCGGTGGCTATGCAAATGAACCTGCGAGCTGCGTCGAGTGTAACGAGGCACCATTGGCGAGTGGGTGCGGCTTTAGCGAGGGCAACGCCGAGTTGCCTTGTGAGTTCGCGTGATTCGGTTTGCGGGTTATTGAGGAGTGCGGCGCAGAGTCTGAGGGAGCCATTTGAGCTATAGAGACGGGCGTGCTGCGCGATCTCATGGATATTGAGTTCGCGGAGTGTGTCGTTGTTGAGCGCTATGTAGCCGTCTCTGAACCCGATAGCGTCTGCGACCATGTGTGCCTGGTCGAGGGAATCGGCCTGAGCGAGGAGTTTAGCGGCGGTGCGTACGGTAATCACGGGCTAATGGTGCGTATGGCGCGGTTAGTGAGCGTCACCGTTTCATCGTGCGCATGGCCTAAGTGTTTCAGCCGGTTGGTGCGGGTGTGGCGTGGTGCGTGATCTGTGGTAGATTCTTTGTGTCGGCGCGGGCGGTGGCGTGGTGGCCCGGGTAACCGGGGAGTGCGCTTTGGTGGGCGCGCGGCGGTGGGGCTTTACATTTGCAATCGAACCAGAGTCAGATATATGAAGAGTTACCTTGATCTAGTCGCGAGTGCGCGGGAGCGGGTACGCGAGGTTACGCCGGACGAGGTGCGCGGTCAGCAGCCTGATGTCGTAATCATTGATGTCCGTGAACAGAACGAGTGGAACCTGGGGCACGTTCCGGGCGCGTTGTATATAGGCCGTGGCGTTCTGGAGTCGTCGATAGAGGAGCGGGTGCCGCGTGATGCGAGCATTGTCCTTTATTGTGCGAGCGGTAACAGGTCGATACTGGCTGCTGTTGTTCTGCAGGAGATGGGTTATACCGAGGTCGCGTCGATGATTGGCGGTATGCGTGGCTGGGTAGACAGTGGCGGTGGGATTGAGGACTGAGTGTTCGGGTTGTGGTTGAGAGAAGTGCCATTCTGTTGAATCCGGTAGTATCCGGTTTGAAGGACTCGTTATCGCGTCTTGCGGTCCGTGATGCGGTGGTGGGTACGGGTACGGGTACGGAAGTGCGTCCAGCGGCTGTAGCGGCGTTGTTGCGGATGCGTTCAGAGCTGGAGCTTTTGTTTATCCGTCGGGCCGAACTTGCGGGTGATCCGTGGAGTGGTCACATGGCGTTCCCGGGTGGTCGTTGGGAGCCATCGGATGATTCGTTGGAGGCTACGGCGTTCCGTGAGACCCGTGAGGAGCTGGGCGTGTCGCTGGACCATTCGCTATTGCTTGGCCGTCTGGACGACATTGCGCCGGGTAACAGCCGATTACCGCCGATAGTCGTGCGTCCGTTTGTGGTGGCAGTAGCGTCCGACGTGCAGATATCAATGAACGAGGAGGTAGCGGCTGCGTTCTGGGTCCCGGTACAGAGCCTGCTGGACCCTCGTTCCCGGACGGAGTACGTGCTACGATCAGGCAATACGGTGCGTCGTTATCCAGGGTACGAGGTTGGCGGTCAGGTAGTCTGGGGGATGACGCACCGTATAGTGACGCAGCTTCTGGGCACTTTACGGGATGCCGGCGTCTGATAGCGGCCGTGTGACACTGGGAGTGTAGCGGGTTACTTCGTGCAGTCACGCCGCGTGGCGGTTGCATGTCCTGTTGTTCCGTACGCGCAATCCTTCCGTTACCCGATCGCTCCCTCCTACCCTCCTTCCTACCTTCCTACCTACCTACCTACCTACCTACCTACATAGCCTCGTTCGCTTCTTCCTCCCTTCCCAGCCGATCCCTTGACCTGTGTTTTAGGACCGGCTAAATAAATCTTATGGCTAATTCCATAAATGAGCCGGGGGGGGCTGGGCACGATGAACTGAACCACGGCTGGAGGAGAGCTCGGCACGCGCCGTCGCTCGCGGAGGTGCACCGCTCTATCGACGTCTCCGGGAAAGGATGGTTCCGGAAGATGCTCGCCTTCGCCGGACCGGGGTACCTCGTCGCCGTCGGCTATATGGACCCGGGGAACTGGGCGACGGACCTCGCCGGCGGGTCGCAGTTCGGCTATACACTGCTCTCTGTCATCCTTATGGCCAATCTCATGGCTGTACTGCTGCAGGGGCTCGCGAGCAAACTCGGCATCGTTACCGGCCGCGACCTCGCACAGGCGTGCCGTGATCACTACTCACCGCGCGTTGCCTTTGTGCTCTGGATACTGAGTGAGCTGGCTATTGCAGCGTGTGACCTGGCAGAAGTCATAGGCTCCGCTATCGCGCTCGAACTGCTTTTCGACATCCCGCTGGTCTGGGGTATCGCTATTACAGCACTGGATGTACTGCTGGTGCTCTATCTGCAGAACAAGGGCTTCCGCTACATCGAAGCGCTTGTGATCACTCTTATCGCGGTCATCGGCGGTTGCTTCATCTTCGAGATTATTGTCTCACAGCCCGATATCGCGGGGATAGCAACAGGCTTCATCCCCACACCCTCCATTGTCACCGATCCCACTCAGCTTTACATCGCACTCGGCATACTCGGCGCGACCGTGATGCCGCACAATCTGTATCTGCATTCATCCGTTGTGCAGACCAGAAAGTACGCCGAGACGTCGAGCGGCCGGCGGGAGGCGATAAAGTTTGCCTTTCTTGATTCTACGGTTGCACTGACGTTCGCGCTCTTCATCAACGCCTCGATTCTTATCGTCGCAGCAGCAACCTTCCACACGAGCGGAAATACTCAGGTAGCGGAGATACAGGACGCGTATCAGTTGCTTACGCCGCTGCTGGGAGTGACCGGGGCGAGCGCAGTGTTCGCGCTGGCGCTGCTGGCCTCCGGGCAGAGTTCAACGCTTACCGGGACACTGGCCGGTCAGATCGTGATGGAAGGGTTCCTGAACCTCCGGATCCGGCCGTGGCTGAGGCGGCTGATTACCAGAGCAATTGCGATCATTCCCGCGGCGATAGTTGCGATTCTCTATGGCGAAAGTGGGACTGCCCGGTTGCTCGTGTTCAGTCAGGTTATACTTTCCCTGCAGCTGTCGTTCGCTGTATTTCCGCTGGTCCAGTTCACATCGGACCGTGCAAAGATGGGTGAGTTTGTGAATTCAACTGCACTCAGGGTTGCAGCGTACAGCGTGGCAGGGATCATCGCAGTGCTCAACATCTGGCTGCTGTATCAGGAAATCACAAACTGGATATCGTGATGTACAAACGGATACTTGTTCCCATGGAACACTCACGGTACGATGAGCTGATACTTTCGCATGTGAAGTCGCTGGCTCACATGTGCGATTCAACGGTAGTGCTGATCCATGTGGCAGACGGCTGGGCAGCGCGCAATCTGCGTGCGCTTACGCTCAGGGAGTCGGAAGAGATCCGGTTGGACCGGGAATACATCGAGGAGCAGTGCGCATTACTGCGGTCGGCCGGAATCGCAGCGGAATCGGTGTTGGCGGCGGGTGATCCCGCTTCTGAGATTGCCTCCGCGGCCGTACGGGAAAAGTGCGATCTGATCGCAATGGCGGTTCATGGGCACCGGCTGTTCCGGGATATACTGCATGGCAGCACTGCCAATGGGGTGCGCCATCAGAGTATGGTTCCTGTACTGATGGTCCGCACATCACTTGGAAAACACGCTGTAGAACACGATTGACGATGCCACCTTCAAAAGTCACACCGCATTCTTCACTGACCGCATCTGTTGAGGATTACCTCAAGGCGGTATACAGGATTACACTGCGCAGCGATGTGGCATCGACCAGTGAGTTGGCTGCCGAACTGAATGTAGCGGCAGCTTCCGTAACCGGGATGGTAAGGCGTCTCGCCGAACAAGGGCTTCTCGATCATGTGCCTTATCGGGGCGTACGTCTTACCGCCAGTGGACGTCAGGCTGCACTGCGCACGATTCGTCGGCACCGCATAATTGAGACCTACCTCACGCGCGTTCTTCACTACCCGTGGGATCATGTCCACGACGAGGCCGAACATCTGGAGCATGCTGCTTCGGACGAACTGATCGAGCGGATGGCCGAGGCGCTTGGTCACCCGGAGGAAGACCCACATGGCGCGCCGATCCCGGCAGCTGATGGGACGGTGCTTGAGCGTACTCTCCTGACGCTTGCAGATATGGACACCGGGGTACGGGTGCGCATCGTGATGGTTAGCGACCGGGATGCTGCACTATTGCGTTATCTCGCAGAACAGGGGCTTAAACCCGGCGCGGAAGTAAAGATCATTGACAAGGCCCCTTTCGATGGGCCAATTACGCTGGGGCTTCGCAGCCGAAAGAAGAGTCCAGTCATAGGGACCAGGCTTGCAGAGCAGATCCTTGTAGAAGAAATCCCTGCAGTCAGCCGCCAGCGGAGTCGATAATGACAGGTAGTCCGGCAGAATCCGTGGAAGTCACGCTCAGAGAAGCACAGGCACTTCTGAGTCGCAATCATCGATCACCGCACGATGTGCTGGGGGCACATGCTGCGAGCCGCGATGGCACGCGGGGCGCGGTAGTCCGGGCGCTTGATCCGGGTGCCACGTCTATGTCCATTGTGGTCGGAGACGACGTTGTTGCGATGCAGCTCAGCAACGGAGTATTCTCAGCGTTCCTCCCAGGGCGCACGCTTCCTTTCCACTATACCATTCGCAGCGAACGCGTCGATGGTACACAAGTCGAACGCGAAGATCCTTACCGATTTCTGCCAACAGTCGGAGAGGTTGATCTTCACCTCATCGGTGAAGGCAACCATCTGGGATTGTGGAACGTACTGGGTTCACATATTCGCACGATAGACGGAGTTGATGGTACCTCATTTGCTGTATGGGCGCCCAATGCCACGGGTGTGAGTCTGACCGGGAGCTTCAACCGCTGGGACGGAAGGGTGCACATGATGCGTGCACTGGGCGCGAGCGGTGTATTCGAACTGTTCGTACCGGGAGTGACTGCCGGTGCAGCGTACAAGTACGAAATCCGTGCGCCCGACGGACGTATTCGTGTAAAGACTGACCCGGTTGCGTTTACGCTGGAGCAGGGGAGCGGACACGCTTCGATTGTAACGGCAGAGGGCGGCTATAGCTGGGAAGATGAAGCCTGGCTGGAACGCCGCAGGGAAAGCGACCCTGCACGCAGCCCGATGCTCATTTACGAAGTACATCTGGCGTCCTGGGCACGCGGTGATGGGAACCGGATGCTCAGCTATCGTGAAATCGCCCCCCGGCTTGCTGCGCATGTCAAAGCACTCGGCTTCACCTACATAGAGTTGCTCCCGGTACAGGAGCATCCGTATGGCGGTTCATGGGGCTACCAGGTGGGAGGGTACTTTGCGCCCACTGGCAGGCATGGTTCAGCAGATGATTTCCGCAGCTTCGTGGATACCATGCACCAGGCTGGTATTGGAGTATTGCTGGACTGGGTACCAGCACACTTTCCAAGAGACGACTGGGCGTTGCGTCGCTTCGATGGCACCGCGTGCTATGAACATGAGGATCCCCGGCTCGGCGAACACCCCGAGTGGGGCACAATGATTTTCAACTACGGGCGCAACGAAGTCCGCAATTTTCTGCTGGCGAACGCGCTCTACTGGGTTGAGGAGTATCACATCGACGGACTGCGCGTGGATGCGGTGGCATCGATGCTCTATCTGGATTATGGTCGCGACGCGGGACAATGGCTGCGCAACCGATTCGGCGGTCGCGAGAACCTGGAAGCAGTGGCGTTCCTCAAGCAGCTCAACCACACAGTCCGGACGCGGCATCCCGGTGTGATCACGATTGCAGAAGAAAGCACCACCTGGCCACGTGTGACACACCCGATTGCTGAAGGCGGACTTGGTTTCAGCTTCAAATGGAACATGGGGTGGATGCATGACACCCTCGACTTCTTTGGTGTTGATCCGCTGTTCAGGCGTGGCGTGCACGACCGGTTGACGTTCGCGATGATGTACGAATACAGCGAACGGTTCATGAATCCGCTGTCGCACGATGAAGTTGTGCACCTCAAGAAGTCGCTTCTTGAGAAGATGCCGGGCGATGTCTGGCGGAAGTTTGCGAATCTGCGCGCGTTGATTGGCTATTCCATTACGCGGCCAGGGAAGTCGCTGTTCTTCATGGGGACAGAGCTGGCGCCACACCGGGAATGGAACCACGACGCCAGTCTGCCGTGGTCACTCACCGCCGATCCACGGCGGAGAGGGCTTGCGCTCTTCATCTCTGAGCTGGGCGCGCTGTACAACGAACAGTCGTGCTTCTGGCGCGACGATCATGTGCCCGCAGGGTTTTCATGGATCGATGTCTCCGATAAGGAGCAGTCTGTTGTCTCCTATGCGCGCTTCGATGGTGCACAGCATGCGGTAGTAATCATGAATCTGACACCGGTTCCGCGCTCTGAATACCGGATCGGTGTACCCGCAGCAGGCGTGTACAGGTGCGTGATAAACTCCGATGCAGAGAAGTATGGCGGCAGCGGATATGAAGTACCGGAGTCGGTAACTGCCGAAGCGAGCACGTGGCATGGATTCGCGCAGTCTGTGGATCTCGTGCTTCCACCGCTGTCGATCATGGTATTCCTGCATGAAAAGGTAGAGACAGATGAGATCGCGCAGGACGATGTAGTTGTTGCTGAGGCAGGATCAGGAACGGCATTAGAAGCTGCTAAGGCCATTGCAACGCAGGCTGTCGAAGGGAAGCCTGTGAAAAAGGCAGCACCCCGGAAGCGCGCAGCAAAGAAGCCCGCTGCGGAGGCGCGGCCGGACACGAAAACCGCAGCAAATAAAGCCGCAGCAAAAAAGACGGCACCTGAAAAATCCCCGGCAAAGAAAGCCGCTGCTGACAAAGCAAAGCCGGCAACATCCACAGCGCGCAAACCGCGCAAAAAGAAAGACAGCGGGAATTGATGCGACGAATTATCAGCACTGCCATACTTGGAGCCCTTACCGTTGCAGCGGTCATCATCTGTATCAATCTCGGGCTTTGGCAGTGGAGCAGGCTTGGCGAGAAGCGTGCGCTGAATGCCAGAGTCATGGCGCACGCCGAGTTGCCGATCGCAGAACCCGGGGAACTTCGGGGCAAGGACCCCGATGACCAGGAGTTCCGCAGGGTGCACCTGAAAGGTGTGCCGATCTACGATCAGGAGATGGTGATCGCGGCACGCTTCCAGTCGGGATCACCGGGTGCACAGCTGCTTACTCCTATCCGTCCGGATGACCCGGCGTTCGGCGACACGCTGATACTGCTGCTCCGGGGTTTTGTAAACACGAACGATGGGCGCAGCTATGACGCGGCTGCTGTCCGCGAAGGCGACACCCTCGATCTCGAAACGTTTGTTGTAACCTTCAAGGAAGGACACATCGGGAACTCGCGTCTTGCGGACACCCTTATGGCGCTCCGCTACGCAAACCGGGACACCATTGAAGCCATGCTTCGTACACCGGTTGCTCCGTACATGCTGCAGGCACTGGACGATACCACTGGTCAGTCAAAAGGAACTCTTGCACGTGTCGCACCACCGACATTGAGCGAGGGGTCTCACCTGTCGTACACCGTGCAGTGGTTCAGCTTTGCAGTTGTCTTTGCAGCAGGTTTTATCGCTTACGTGGTATCCGGGCGAAAGAAGCCAGTGGATTAATCAGGCGCGCCGCGCCCGATACCCATGTAGGTGAAGCCGGCGCTCTCGACTTCTTCCGGACGGTATACGTTGCGCAGGTCAACAAGCACACGCCGACGCATCAATGAACCGATGCGCTCCAGGTCCAGCGCGCGGAACTCGTTCCACTCAGTGATAATCAGCAACACATCTGCATCATTTGCTGCTTCGTAAGCATCGGAGCACCATGATACACCGGGGAGCAGGGCAGACGCTTCATGCATCGCCGCGGGGTCGTAAGCCTGTACGAAAGCGCCCGCATCCTGAAGTGCCGGAATGATGGCCATGCTGGGAGCATCGCGCATGTCGTCGGTCTCCGGCTTGAAGGAAACACCCAGAACTGCGACCTTCCTGTTGCGCACCGAACCGCCCGCGGCGTGGATAACGCGTGAAGCCATCGCTCCCTTGCGGGTGTTGTTAACCGCAACGGCAGTTTCCACGAGTCGTACAGGCGAACCTGCCTCCTGTGCAGTGCGCATCAGCGCGACAGTATCCTTGGGCAAGCAGGATCCGCCAAAGCCCGGCCCCGGATGCAGGAACTTGCTTCCTATACGACGGTCGAGTCCCATACCACGGGCGATGTCCTGCACATCTGCGCCAACCACCTCACACAGATCAGCCATCTCGTTCATGAAGGTGATCTTCATGGCCAGAAAGGCGTTCGCTGCGTACTTTGTGAGCTCAGCGGTTTCAGTGGTCGTCATTACCATCGGCGTATCACGCAGGAACAAAGGCCTGTACAACTGTGCCATGAATTCGCGCGCACGTTCGCTTTCAGTTCCGATGACAACGCGATCCGGTCGCATGAAGTCCCCGATAGCTGAACCCTCCCGCAGGAACTCCGGATTGGCTACGATATCGAAGTCGGCGTCTGCGTTGGTTTCACGGATAAGCGCACCAACCTTTCTGCATGTCCCGACCGGTACCGTGCTCTTGGTAATAACCACTGTGTAACCAGAAAGTGCTGAAGCGACATCGACCGCTGCGGCTTCGACGTAGCGAAGATCGGCATGTCCATCACCGCGGCGCGATGGAGTACCAACTGAGATGAACACCGCGTCGGCCGATGCCACAGCTCCTTTCAGATCGGTTGTAAAGCTGAGGCGCCCGCTGTTGAGCCCACTCGCGACCAGGTCCGGAAGGCCGGGTTCAAAGACAGCTACTTCACCCCGGGACAACTGCTCAATGCGCAGAGCGTTGCTGTCAACACATACGACTCCATGACCGAACTCAGCGAAGCAGGCGCCGGAAACGAGTCCGACATACCCGGTTCCGATCATGGCAATTTTCACGTTCAGTCCTTGATGCCGTAGTAGCTTCTGTACCACTCCACGAATCGTCCGACACCTTCAGCGATCGGAGTGCGCGGTGCGAATCCGACGTCTTTCACCAGTGCATCAACGTCTGCATAAGTCGCGGGCACATCACCAGGCTGCAGCTCCATCATATTTTTTTCAGCGGTGCGTCCCAGTGCAGTTTCGAGTGTACTGATCAGCTCCATTAGCTCCACCGGATTGTTATTCCCGATGTTGTACAGCCGATACGGCGCCTTGCTCGTTGCCGGATCGGGGGCGTCACTGTTCCAGGCACTGTTGGGTGCTGCAGTGTTGTCGTTGGTACGGACAACGCCTTCCACGATATCATCGATGTACGTAAAGTCCCGCCGCATCCGCCCGTAATTGAAGACATCAATGGGTTTCCCTTCCAGGATCGCCCTGGTGAACAGGAAGAGCGCCATATCCGGGCGACCCCACGGACCATACACAGTAAAAAAGCGCAGCCCCGTGGTCGGGAGACCATACAGATGGCTGTACGTGTGCGCCATCAGTTCATTGGCCTTCTTGGTTGCAGCGTAAAGCGAGACCGGATGGTCCACGTTCTGGTGCACCGAGAATGGCATGGCAGTATTGGCGCCGTATACGCTTGAGGAAGACGCGTATGTCAGGTGCTCAACATTATTGTGCCTGCAGCCTTCGAGGATATTGATGAAGCCAACTATGTTGGCGTCGATATAGGCGTGCGGGTTGGTGAGCGAGTAGCGGACGCCGGCCTGTGCAGCCAGATGAATCACGCGATCGAAACTCTCATTCCGGAAAAGCGACTCCATGGTATCCCGGTCACCCAGTTCAGCACGTACGAACCGGAAGTTCTGGTGCTGTGTCAGTTCAGCAAGCCTCGCTTCCTTGAGGCGTGGGTCGTAGTAGTTGTTTACATTGTCCAGACCGACGACTTCATCGCCACGTGCGGCAAGCCGGGCGCTTGTGTGAAAACCGATAAAGCCTGCGGCACCGGTGACCAGAATTTTTGCCATATTAATCGAGAAGTTGAACTTATAACCCCGGAACGCGGGAACAATGCGTTAACCGCCCACTCACGACGAGCGAGGCATAGGTAACGCCACCCACTGATGGGCGTATCCTCAGCACGGTTACTGCCTGTCGTTGTAGGTACTCTGCCGGCAACGGGCCAGTTTGGTCTCGCCCCAGCCGTTTCGCTCCAACGCACATTCGAATCTGATTCGAATCTAAGCTGACGCTCTGCGGGGGCGGAGTTGCAGCAAGACTACAGCTGTAATAATAGCCCCACCACCAATCATCGTTCCGGCACCAACCGGCTGAGAAAGAAGCAGCGCAGCCAAAACAGCGGTCCAGAAGGGCTCAATTGTCGCGGTTATCGCAGTTCGCACTGGCCCCAGGTCACGGAGGCCCGCCAGTAACCCGACGAACGCTGCTGCCGACAGCACACCCTGACCGGCACTCGCCAGCCACTCGACCAATCCGAGTGACTCCAGCAGCCCACCGGTGAGCAGTGTCCAGACAGTAAAGAGCAGCGCACCTCCAACTGCAATCGCACGCGAAATATCGAGCGGCGTACGTCCTTGCTGCATGACCGCAAGCATTGGTATGAACACTGCATAGACCAGGGCGCCCAGAAGCGCCAGTGCAACACCTGTAGGGTGGAGATCCCCGGCGGACGGAGTGCCGATCATGGCAGTAATGCCGGCGAGCGCTATAACGAGCGCCATTGCCCGGAGCGTTGTGATCCGCTCGACACCACGCACGGCCATGATCACTGCAACCCACACTGGGTACGTGTAGAACAGGAAAGCAGTGGTGGCTGCACTTATCCAGTCGAGCGCAAGGAGCGAGAGGGTGGCTACAGCTGTCTGCCCAGTCCCGGCACCCAGCAGTATCAGCGGATGATACCACCGTCGTTCCTTGACAGTATCCGCATGCAGTGCACCCGGAATTACCGGATCGGAAGCGTTACGGCGATCCAGTATCCACCCAACTGCAATCAGAATCACGGCGGCGGTAATGTGGCGCCACGATTGTACAGCCTGCACCGACGCCCCCGCCTGACGCGCGATCAGTGTGAGCGGAGCGATGGAGCCGAAGCAACAACCTGCGATAAGCACCAGCACCGTGCCACGCAGTGTGTGGCTGTTGCTTTCCATGTGGATCGTCATGCTCTCCGGAAAACCCGGGGTAATGGTGAGTGCGGACGACGGGAGCCCGTCAAACCAGACGGTGGCTCAGCAGAACGTATGCTATCGAGAAGTAAACACTGATCCCGGAGACGTCCACGATAGTCGCAACGAACGGAGCCGATGCACTCGCTGGATCAAAGCCGAGTCGTTTGTGATTGGCGGGAAGCAGGGTGCCCGTGCGAGCGCCCAGCACGACAATCGCAACAAGAGTGAAACCTACTGTAAGCGCGATAAGCCCGACGTCTTCACCGTAGTGGTAGAACCCGAGTGAGTGCCATGCGAATATGCGGGAGGCAGCCAGCGTACCGAGCACAGTACCGAGTATCAGGCCGGCAGGTAGTTCACGAACCACAACCTTCCACCAGTCGGATAGGCGTACTTCGCCCAGCGCCATGGCACGGATAATGAGCGATGTCGCCTGTGAACCCGAGTTGCCTCCTGAGCTCATGATCAGCGGGATGAACTGGCCGAGCAGTGTCACGCGACTCAGTTCATCCTCGTAGTGCGCCATTGCGGAGGCCGTGAGCATTTCACTTAGCGCAAGAACTGCGAGCCAGCCCACGCGCTTGCGTACGTTCTGCAGCAGACCGATCTGCATGTACGGGTCTTCCAGCGCTTCCATACCGCCGAACTTCTGAACGTCCTCGGTCTGTTCTTCCTGGATGACGTCGAGAACGTCGTCGAATGTGACAACGCCAATGAGCCGCTGGTGTTCGTCGACTACCGGCAGTGTACTCAGGTCGTAGTTCGAAATGACCTGAGAGACGACTTCCTGCGCAGTATTGGGAGTAACACTGACGACTTCAGTGCGTGCGAGTTCTTCAATGCGAGTCCCTTCCGGAGCGGCGAGCAGCTCACGGAGCGAAAGTACACCCAGCAACCGGCCATCTGCGGTTGTTGTGTAGATGGTGTACATGGCCTCGCGGCGTCCGTCACGTGCAATGGCACGCACAGCGGTCAGCGCCTGATCCACCGTTATGTAAGCAGGTGCTGAAACGAAGTCGGTCGTCATCAGACCACCCGCAGTATGGGGGTCGTATCGTAACAGACGTTCAGTTTCTTCCTTGTCTTCCGGCTCCAGCTCCGACAGGATGTCGCCCGCCGTTTCTGCGTCGAGTACCTCGAGGGCGTTTACGCGCTCGTCCGGCGTCATCTCAGCGATGATCGACGCAGCCTCCTGTGCGCTCAGCTCCTCAAGGAAGCTGGACCGGAGGTCTACATCGATGTACTCCAGGACCTCGGCGGCTCGCTGTGTCGGGAGAGCTGAAAGGAACGCGCGCAGTGATTCCTCCGGCAGCGCCTCCGCAATATCTGCGAGGTCTGCCGGGTGCATCTCTTCCGTCTGGGGCGCTAAGCTCTCCGGCGCCTCCTGAAGAAGTTCAAGAAGGTCCGGTACAATCAGCGCTGCCAGATCCCTGTTTCTGTCGGTGTGCGGAGGATTCATCGCGGGCGCGGTAAAGGGAACGGCGGCGCGCGCAAGTTAGCGCAAGGGTCAGCGGATCGGGAGTCGCCGATCCTGTCTGATATCCACAGATCTGAGCTTAAGTCCTACAAGGTCGAGAGTGGAGCGTAATGCCTGTTCGAGTGTGGCGTCGTCTGCTGACCCGGTGTACTCCAGAAGTGCACGTCCGACCCACACGTCGGCTGTCCGCATACCCTCGATGCCGCCGAGTGCCGTATGGAGCGCGCGCGCGGCATGAACCCCATTCATGCCGTCAACCAGTAGGCGGATGGTCAGATGCCTGTCGGTCGGCGCTTCCATGGCCTGTCCGGTGCTCAGTTAGTGATCTGATAGTTGAGCAGCGCCGGATGCAACGGCATACCAAGAGCATTGCGGTAGTCGATTACGGTCGGAACAATGAGTTTTACTCCCACGAAGTACCCGGTATCAACCCGCACTCTCCCAGGATCAGGATGGGGCCGACTGATCACAAACATAGTGTCGCGCACCATTACATCCACCAGCGTCGAATCGCGTCGGGGAGTAATCCCCCCGTCAGGGGCCACCAGATTGAGATTCCGTATGTCCATGAACTGGCCACGGGCTACTGTCGTGTCTCGCGTATTTCCCCCCGAGGCTCCGCCGCCTGTGCGGTCGTTCATCAGTCGCTTATCGATCGTGCGCCCCACAGCGTATGGAATAAGCCTCGCAGAGACCATGTATATCTTGCCTCCGAAAGCGTCCTGGTGAAGCATGTATGGGAGAGAACCGTTGTCCAGCATACCCAGTGTGTAGTATTGCGGTATGATTGGATCCGGCTGGACAGGTCCGCTCCCGCCACCGCAACCGGCGAGCATACCACACGTTACTGACAGTGCGATCACTTTGTACAAGCGATTCATGGGTATCTCCTGAAGCGTAATACCGAGTGGATTTCGAACAGCTGTAGAAAACAGCCGTGCGAAACGGCTGTAAAGACAGTCCCGGCGACTCCGGGGCCTTCCATGGCGTGAAACATTCCCCACACCAGATTTCACTCCAGACATAATCGGCGCAGGCTTTGAAAACTAGCCTCCGGGGCGCGTCAGCGAAAACACCGGCATCAGGAACCATGCAACGTGCCCCTCCGCCGGGCTGGCCTCCACCGCGCGCCTGACGTGAACGGTGCGTAGACTTCCATCGTACGGTAAGGAGTGGCAGTGGGCGCTACGCAGTACGGCCACTGAGCATCACCACTGAGTGAAACAACCCCAACGACGTCTTTGGTAACCACAGCATGACCCGTGTTGCATTTCTCGGCCTCGGCGCGATAGGCGCACCCATGGCCCGCAGGCTTATCCGCGATGATATTGCCCTCACAGTCTGGAACAGGAACCCCGCACGTGCACGCGTCTTCGATGGCACCGGTGTAACCGTGGCAACTACTGCAACTGAGGCTGTACGCGACAAGGACATTGTCATAACGTGCTTTTCCACGTCAACAGATCTGGAGGGGCTCCTGAACGGACAGGGGGTCGAAAGCGGGATCGGACCGGGTACAATAATGGTGGATTGCACCTCCGGCGACCCGGTAACCTCGAGGCGACTCGCGGAGCAACTCTCGTCACGCAGCATCAGCTTTCTCGATGCTCCGGTTTCAGGTGGCGTCAGCGGCGCCGAACAGGGGAAACTCACTGTTATGGTCGGCGGAGACGCTGCAGTTCTGGAGCGGGTCAGGTATGTTCTCGAATGCTTTGCCGGACGTATTGTGCACTGTGGAGCAGTAGGCGCCGGAGATGCTGTCAAAGCTGTAAACAACGCACTTCTTGCGATGCACATACAGGGAACAGCAGAAGGGTTGGCTGCGCTGGCTAAAGCCGGCGTTCAACCGGAGGTCGCGCTGGATGTAATCAACAACTCCAGCGGTCGCTCGAACGCAAGCATGAATCTTTTCCCGGAACGCGTTGTTTCACGTGCATTCCCGCGAACCTTCAGGCTTGCACTTCTCGACAAGGACGTTGGGATTGCAGCACAATTCGCGCGCGATCAGCGCGTCGTAGCACCATTGCTTCAGATCACCTCCGAGCTGTACAGGCAGGCACACGTAGAACTGGGGGACGAGGCCGATCACGTGGAGGCGGTGCGCGTAGTTGAACGGCTGGCGAAACAGGAGATTGGAGGAGGCGCGCTGTGAGTAACGAAATGAATTCCGCAACCAGTGCTGGCGCCGCACACAACGGCGACACCCCAGACGCCAGTGTGATATCAACCTATGCAATACGTAGCCAGTTCCCGGCGCTGGAACGCTTCGATCACGGCTGGCCCGTGGCCTACTTCGATGGACCAGGCGGCACACAAGTACCGACATCCGTGGCAGACGCTGTGTCCGGCTATATGCTCAATCACAACGCCAACACCCACTGGTCGTACACCACAAGCAGGGAGACCGATGCCATGATCGCAGCCGCGCGTTCAGCTCTGGCGGATATGCTCGGTGGCTCGGCTGGTGAGATATCGTTTGGTGCAAACATGACTACGCTTCTCTTTCATATTGCACGTGCCATCGGTCGGCAGCTCGGGCCGGGAGATGAGATCGTTGTCACGGAGATGGATCATCACGCCAATATTGCACCGTGGCAGGCTGTGGCCAGGGAACGGGGTGCGGTACTCCGTTGGGTGCCATTCAACAGTGCAACGTGGCGTCATCGCGAAGGCGCATTCGGGGAAATAATCAATTCCCGCACGCGTGTCGTGGCTGTCGGCGCTGCATCCAACGCACTTGGTACGATAACAGATGTAAGGCCGGTGGTTGAGCTGGCGCGGTCGGTCGGGGCAATAAGTGTTGTTGACGCCGTACACTATGCGCCTCATTCACTTGTGGACGCTTCAGGCATCGGTTGCGATTTTCTGTTGTGCAGTGCCTACAAGTTTCATGGGCCACATCTGGGTGTTGTGTACGGCAGACATGATGCAATCGCTGCACTGGATGTCCCCAAACTGGAGCCTGCACCGGATGGTGTTCCGGAAAGACTGGAAACAGGGACTCAGAATCACGAAGGGATTGCAGGTGCAGCCGCTGCCGTGAATTTCCTGGCTTCACTCTGCACTGATGACACGCTGAGTCGTCGCGAACGTCTGGTGCGCACTTTTGACGAATTGCACCGTCGCAGCCGCGAATTGGTGTCTTTGATGTGGCAGTCGCTGGGTGATATTCCGGGGGTGCATCTTTACGGGCTTGTGCCAGGTGAATCACGCACGCCGACTGTTGCGTTCAGGGTGGAGGGGATCGCGTCGGAAGCTGTAACGCGGTTGCTGGTAAAGCGTGGCGTATATGTCTCGCACGGCGATTTTTATGCCACTACTGTTGTCAGGCAACTGGGGCTTGCAGACGAAGGTCTCGTGCGTGCGGGGTGCGCGTGCTATACCACTGCCGTAGAGGTAACCAGGCTTGCCACTGCGGTGCATGATGCAGCGAGTGGCAAGCTCAGCTGATTGAATCGCGAGCGGCAGTTGCAGTGTCTCGCGGGTGAGAGGTGGCGTGCCGGTACTGTGTCCAGGCCAGCTCAGGTATCGGCGTGGTGCGCAAGCTCATCGCTGAGCGGGAGTTCTATCTCCATGCCATCACGCGCAATCCTGGTACGTGGGAAAACTTCGCGGGCTTCGCGTTCAAGGGTGTCGGTGTCGCGTGAGTAGCGGGCTGAGATGTGTGTAAGCACGAGTTTGCGAGCACGCGCAGCGAGTGCGACCTGAGCAGCCTGCCGGGCAGTGGAGTGTCCCGTTTCGTACGCGCGTTCTGCTTCTTCCTCAGCGAAAGTGGCTTCATGTATGAGGAGATCGGCGTCGGTAGCGGCCTCTACCGTTGATTCGCATGGACGCGTGTCGCCGGTAATTACGATTCGCCGTCCCCGCCTCTTGGCACCGACAAGTTCCGATGGCGGAACGGTGCGACCGTCGTCGAGTGTGACAGCTTCCCCGCGGTGAATGCGCCCCCAAAGCGGTCCCTCGGGGATGCCGAGTTCGCGTGCTTTTTCAGGATCAAAGCGCCCGAGCCTGTCCTTTTCAACCATGGCATAGCCGAGGCAGTTCACACCACGGTGGTCCACCTTGAAGGTGTGTATGGAATAGTCACCGCGATCGATGGCGTGGTTGGGAGCGAGTTCGGTGACGTTTACCGGAAAGACAATGCGTTCACCGCCGAGCGTAAGGCACTGGCGCAAAACTTTGGCTGCGCCGACAGGGCACCAGATCCGCATGGGGGCGGAGTGATCCTGGAGTTGCATGGTGCGGAGGAGTCCGGTGAGCCCCAGAATGTGATCGCCGTGCGAGTGGGTGATAAAGATATCTGCGAGTGCGAAGGAGCAACCGTATCGCATCATCTGCCGCTGCGTTCCCTCACCGCAGTCAAACATGAGGGTCTCGCCCTCCCGCTCGATGACTATGGAGGAAACGCCTCGTTCAACGGTCGGGCGGGCAGCGGCGGTCCCAAGAAAGCGTACAAGCAGTGGCATTCAGCAATATATGTGGGCAGGTGCCTGGCCGGGCCGTGGGGTGGAAATTTAGCCCAGCCTCTGTTGCGCTCTGTAACCAGTCGTATGTTAGAAAAGTTGGATCAACTCAAATCCCTGACAATCAGGGAGGGGAAGGACATGAACGGAAAAAGCGGGCGTGGCTTTGCATCGATGTCACCCGTCGAGCAGCGTGCGATAGCGCGGAAGGGTGGGAAAGCAGGTCATATCAAAGGCACAGCGCACGAGTGGTGCACTGCTGAGGCGCGTGAAGCGGGGCGCAAGGGTGGCATGAGTGTTTCGCGCGATAGAGCTCACATGGCTGAGATCGGCCGTCAGGGTGGTACCGCACGTGGTATAGCAGCACGTGCAGCGCGTGCTGCGCGTGCGGAAGGCGACCTGCGCAACGCTCACTGAGGGTCGCGCACTACACTGCGTGCGGGTATTTCGTCAGCAGCATACGGTGCCGTGAGTCGTCGATGTTGCCCCCACTTACGATGACAACGATGGGACCTTCGAGGTGGTCAATGCGCTGGTGTCGTATCGCTGCTGCAGCAACTGCACCAGCGCCTTCGGCCTTTATACCTTCTGCGCGCCATAACCAGGCGATTGTCTCCCCGATCTCGTCTTCGGTCACAAGTGCGAATGTGTCTGCAGCTTTCTGTCCGATGATGAGGGCATCTGCATCAATCTGACCGGCGAGTCCGTCAGCCAGTGTTGGTTCATTCTGTGTTTGTACAACATGTCCGGCATGAACGCTTTGTGTCATCGCAGACGTTCTGACACTCTGTGCTGCTGCAACCCGTGTAGCAGGAGAAAGTGCCCGCATGACGGTCCCGCATCCACCAAGGAGGCCGCCACCGCCTGTGCATACGACAAGTGTTGCCAGATCCGGGCATTCAGCCAGAATCTCAAGCGCCACAGTGCCCTGTCCAGCGAGGAGCTCAATGCCGAGGCAGGGATTAATGAACGGGATGTTGTGTTCGGAAGCGTGAGCGATGGCACGAGTCATTGCTGCGTCATAGTCCGGAGCTGAATCATCGATCTGCGCACCCAGAGCGCGGATGCCGTCCTTCTTTACATCGGGTGCATTGCAAGGCACGTAGATGGTAGCGGCAACGCCAAGTCGGTGGGCAGCGAATGCGACACCAAGTCCGTGATTGCCTGCGCTTGAAGCGACGACACTGCCTACCCCTTCGGGTAGCGATGCGAGTGCGTTAAGTGCGCCACGGACTTTGAAGGATCCGGTGGGGTTTTCAAATTCCCGTTTGATGTAGACCGGTGTGTCGGCGGCGTCGCTCAGCGCCTCTGACAGTGTGAGCTGCGTTGGTATCAGAACGCCGGAAAGGCGGTCTGCAGCAGACCGCACCTCCTCGATTGTAGGGAGCACCCTGTGTGAAGACATGCAAATAACTGTAGCCCAGAGGATCTGTTTTTCGTATTACGGGACCGGCATTGAGAATAACAACATTGCGTATTCCGGGACTTTGACGTGCGATGGTGCGTGCACGGGGAGCCCCGCCTTTATCCTTGACAGAGGTACTGAACGCGCTAGCTTCATCCCGTTGCCGTGACCCCGCCTGCTTACGCGCGGTTCCTGGCAATCCGGGGCTGTAGCTCAGTTGGGAGAGCGCTGCAATCGCACTGCAGAGGTCAGGGGTTCGACTCCCCTCAGCTCCATTGCCGTACAATGACAGTGAGGCACAAGGAAGAGAGTGCCTGCGATTGGCGGCGCACTGTCGTCGAGAAGGTGCTTGCAGTTGCCCTGGCCTCACTCGGCGGCCACCCGGCGGATTCAGTCTTCGAGGCCGGTGTTATGGTGATCCAGATTGGACACACCACGCTTCCAGTAACCGCTGATCGTGACCCGTTCCCGGGGCAGTTCAAGTTCCCGTCTGAGATAGTCACGTACTGGCACAAGCTCATTAACCTCGCCTGCGGCGAATACGTACCAGTCGTCGTCAGTCGGCAGCGTCAACTGACGGACGGCCTGTCCCAGACTTGCGCCGGCACTGCGGTGAAGCCAGGTGATGGATGCGCCTTCCCTATGCAGGTATTTATGCTGCTCTGTCTCGTTCTCGACAACGACCACTGCGCAGATGCGCGCTTCAGAAGGAAGCTCCTCGAACATTCTGCCCACTGCCGGCAGCACAGTCTCGTCCCCGACAGCCAGATACCAGCTGTAGTTCTCGGGGAGCACGACGTTACCGCGCGGCCCCAAAACGCCAAGCTTGTCGCCGGCCTTTGCGGTCTTTGCCCAGCGTCCCGCAACACCGTGATCATGCGCAACGAAATCAAGGGTCAGCTCTCCCGCCGCTGGGTCCCAGCCACGCACTGTGTAATCCCGCGAAATCGCCGGCGGCGAACCTTCCGGCACACTCCAACCCTGCGGAGTGCGCGTCGGAATCACCAATTCGCCGGTGTCCGGCTGGGGGAACAACACCTTCACATGATCGCTCACCGCCATTTTCATGTACGGGAATCCGTCAGCCAGCTCATCCCCGCAAAGGTGCACACGTCGGTATCCAGGTGTGATGTCCTTAACCCGATTGACGGTCAGCACACGTCTGGCCGGTGCGCCGAGCCTGTTGACCTGGCTCTTTCCGGTTCTGTTAGGCCCGGACCAGGTCCGGCTGGGTTGTTCGTTCACAGGATCTCCTGGAAGGCTGATTGCGGCAGACTGAATATGGTCGAGTGATTCTATCGGGATCGTTCTGCTGTGTCCATTGGGCTGAGATTGGGTGGAAATGTTGCCAATCTGGAACAAACCACGTCTCTATGACGTACATAAGTACAAGCCCGCCGCAGTTCGGTAGGACGTAGAGTTCCAATGGCAGCGCGCGTGGCACATTGAACCCTCGGGATTTCCCGGGGGTTTTCTTTTGTCAATAATCGGTCAAAATGACCGAAAAATTCAGTGGCAACCGGCGCCCTGACTTTCGCCCTACGCCGCAACCCCCCTTGCCGCTCGATCTGCAAGCCGAAGGGAACGCGTCCGGCCTACTTGTAGATGATCGCGATATCATCCACGTGGAAACGTCCGCCCGGCTCGTAGCTCTGACGAAGAATTTTGAAGGGGTGGGTTTTTCGTGTCTGCGATATCAGGGCTGCATCCCGAATGTCCAGCTCAACTGACTTATTGGCTCGGCGAGCGTATGCCAGAATCGTTTTCGTACACTCCATGACCGGCGTCTTGTG
>CAZDMG010000012.1:0-37700 GCA_964506655.1 uncultured Gemmatimonadaceae bacterium | reverse complement strand
GGGGAAGCTCAGGGCATTGAGTACCGCATTGTGAATCTGAGTGGTGGTGGCGGTTTTGGCGGTGGTGGCGGTGGTGGCGGCGGATGCGGTGGCGGCGCTGGTGCGCAGGTGCAGTCGGTTGACTTTACGTCGCCCGTCTACCTGAGCATGCGTGGGCGTCGCACAAAGATGAGCGGCTATTCGCGTCTCGCCAACAACAGCGTCGAACAGTTGCAGTATGCCGACGCACAGATTGCAGGGCTCGCAAAAGCCGATAGCGCCGACCGATACGTCTTCACCAGGCAGAGCTTTACGCAGTCACCAAACGTTTATGCAGCCGGCGCTGATCTTGCCAACCCTGTGGCACTGACGAATACAAATCCGTTCCAGTCGGATTATGCGTGGGGGAAAGCCGAGTTGATGGACTTCAACAGCACGATCGGCAAGAAGCTTCAGGCTATTCTGTATTACCCCGCGAACTACGATCCATCAAAGAAGTATCCGATGATCGTTTACACCTATGAGCTGCTGACACAGGGGTTGCACCGCTACATCGTGCCCCGAGAAAACGACTATTACAACGCAAACGTTTTCACGCAGAACGGTTATTTCGTGCTGATGCCGGACATAGTATTCCGGCCACGCGAACCCGGGCTTGCAGTGCTGCAGTCGGTTGAACCTGCGGTAAAGAAAGTAATTTCACGCGGGTTGGTGGACGCGGGGCGTGTCGGTCATGTCGGGCACTCGCAGGGCGGTTACGAGGCAGCATACCTCGCCACATACAGCAAACTGTTTGCTACGACAATCATGGGCTCCGGGATCTCAGATCTGTATTCCTTCGCTGGTCAGATGCACTGGAGCAGCATGCCTGAGTTCGATCACTGGGAGACAGGGCAGTTCCGCATGCAGGTGCCGCCCTGGGAGGACTGGGAGGCAATGCGGCGCAACAACCCGATTCTTCGGGTGCATGACATGCAGGCAAAGAGCATACTCATCGAAATCGGCAGCGAAGATCCAACCGTCGATATGCGGCAGGGTGTTGAGATGTACAACTATGCCCGCCGTGCAGGTAAAGATGCCGTTATGCTGCTCTACCCGGGCGAAGGGCACAGCCTCAGCAAAAGAGAGAACGCCGTTGATTACGAGCGCCGCATACTACAGTGGTTCGCGCACTATCTGAAAGGCGAACCCGCCGCATCATGGATTACAGACGGTCAGAGCTGGATCGAACGGAAGCGGATACTCGACGCGAATAAGTAATTGATCGAGCGGTGGCGGTGGCGGTGGCGGTGGCGGGAGTGAAGGTTGGTTGTTCTCTGCCAGCGTTCACTCCCCGCTCCCCGCTCCCCGCCCACTGCTCCCTGTTATTGGCTCCGTCCTCCCTGCTCCGGGTTCTGAGCTCTCTACTCTGTCAACCCGCGTCTGACATGTGTGAGTTCAGCATCGCTGTCGGCGTTACCAGTACTGCCGTCGCCATATCAGCAGTGACATTGAGCGCTGTCTTGAACATGTCGGGTATTGTGTCGAGCGCAATCAGAATACCAATGCCTTCGACGGGCAATCCTATCGCTGCATAGACCGGGAGCTGAAGAAGCATTCCGCCACTCGGGATCCCCGGTGTGCTGAAGTTAAGAAGTACCGATGCGCCGCCTATAAGTACTATTGCACCAAAATCGAGTGGGAGCCCATACAGACTGGAAACGAAAAGCGCACCGATGATCCAGTAAATGGAGCTTGTGAGCTTGAAAACCGAAACAGCCAGCGGCAACACAAACGCCACCACTGCTGGCGGCAGGTGCAGATGATCTCCGGCTCCCTGAACGAGTGCAGGAAGTGATGCAAGTGAGCTGCGGGTCCCGAAGCCCACAACCTGCCCCGGCACAAGTGCCTTTGCAAACTGTTTCACCGGCACTTTCCGCGAAACAGCCACAACGACATAGAGACCGACAATCGCCACCACGTGGAACCCACAAACAGCAACCAGATAGAAGCCGATTGCGCCGATCACGCTGACTCCCAGCTTCTGTCCCATTGCCAGTGCAACTGCGAATATCCCGATAGGCGCGAGTGTGAGTATCCAGGACACCAGGGTCAGCATTACGTCGCCCATCGTGCGGAAGAATTGCACATGACGTGCTCTGGCTTCCGGCGCCTGACGTGAAAGCGCAAAGGCGTAAGCCAGTGTAAAGAGTACAACCGGCAGCAGTGCTCCCGAAGCCGCAGCCTCAATAATGTTCACCGGCACAAGCGACAGGAGCCAGCCGCGGATTGTAAGCGCATCGGCGGGCGGGTGATCGATGTGCGCAGTTTCCCTTAGGCGCGCGGTGTTCACCGGGTCAAGCGTGAGGTAATCAAACAGCGGCGGTGCGAGCACAGCAGTAACAATCGCACACACAAGGAGCATCGCAATGAATACCAGAAACGATCTTACACCCAACCTGCCCACTAATCGCGCATCGTCGCCTCCCGCGACACCGGTGATAAGGAGCGGCACTACAAGCGGGATCACTGTTGCGCGCAAGGCGTTGATCCAAAGCGCACCGATGGGCTCAAAGAATGCAACGATACGGTCTGTTGTGCCGTGCGGCAGCACACCGGTTTCGAAGAACATACCAAGCCCCAGCCCCGCTACCAATCCTGCGGTAACCTGCAACGTCGGGGAGGAAAGACTCAGCCGCTTCAGAAACCGAAACCTGCGGACCAGGTGACAATTGATCGCGGAATGTTATCGCCGGGTTCGCTGCCGAGTCTTTGATACCAGCCTATCTCGCCACCGAGTGCGAGGAGCGGAAAGAGATGCAACGACACGCCTGCGTAATTGGTACGCGGCTCAGCGCCCAATGCACCTGAAAATGTTCTGAGAAAACCAGCACTTACAGCAGCTCCACCACCGAGTGCGCCTATAGTGCGCGCAATGCCGAGTGAAGCGCGTGCGGCTCCGAACCCCAGTTTGGCGCCACCAAAAACGCAAACATCTGCGCCACCCTGTGGGTGCTGATATACCATTCCGCCGGCAATACCGGCAGCCAGCTTGAAAGGCGCGCCGTAACTGAGCCCGAACATGCATCGCTGTAACGACCAGGAACTTTCGTTGTCGGTACTGTCCTGCTGAGTCAGGCGGAGTGCGACGGTGGTGTCAGTACTTGTGCGGGCGGATTTGAGCTCAGCTACCGCACGAGCCTGCTGTATAGCCGCCGCGGCTGGCATTGACTGCGCGTCCTGCAAAGGCAGCATTGAGAGCGTAACAGACAGCGCGGCTGACACCATAACCAATGGCATAACTCGTGACACAGCTATAACGAGTACGCGCGCAGTCTTCCGTACATGCTTCAACACATCCTTCAACACTTGTTTCAATATTTAAGCCCACTTGCGACAGCAAAGGCTTTCATTGCCTCCTCCTGTTCCTCGGTGAGCTTATCGGGCACAGTGATCGCAACTTCAACGATCAGATCGCCTTTGGTGCCATCGCGTTCAATCCCTTGTCCTTTTACGCGAAAACGTTTTCCCGATGCCGTACCCGCCGGTAGACGCAGCGCGACTTTCTTTCCGGCGAGCGTCCGCACACTGATGCGCGAACCCAGCGTAGCCTGAGCAACATTGATCGGCACGGTTGCAATAAGGTCGAGTCCTTCGCGTGTATAGAAGCGATCGGGGAGCACCTGGAAAGTGATTACCAGATCGCCAGCCGGTCCTCCGCCCGTTCCGCGCCCACCCTGCCCTTTCAGGCGCACCTTGCTGCCACTCTCAGCGCCCGCCGGTACCGTGATGAGTACTGTTCGCCGGCTTCTCGTCTCGCCCGAGCCGTTGCACGTGTGGCAGCGTTCCGACGGAATCTGTCCGCGACCCATGCACATCGGACAGGGCCGTGGGACTGAAAAACCACCTTGCCCAAAGGAGATTTCACCCCTACCCGCACACTCGGGGCAAGGCCGCATCGTAGCACCGGGCGCTGCACCGGTGCCTCGGCAGGTCACGCACTCTTCGGTGACCTCCATCTCCACAGGAACTTTCCCACCAGCGGCCGCTGTCCTGAAAGGCACTTCAACAACTTTCTCAACTGTCTGACCACGTTCAGGACCACTGCGCCGCTGACGAGCCTGTCCGAACATCGAAGAGAAGAGATCGCCGAGCCCGCCGATGCCACCAACGTCGAAGTCGGTAAAAGTGCCAGCACCTGGGCGCCCCGGGCCCGTGGAGCCATAGCCCCGTGGGCGGCTGGCGGCCCCACCACGCGCGCCACCGAAGCCGGCGCCGCCACCGGCCGGACTGAATGCTCCAAGGCGACGCATGTCGTCGTACTGCTTTCGCTTTTCAGCGTCACCCAGAACGGTATACGCCTCTGATACTTCCTTGAAGCGTTCCGCCGCTTTGGGATCGTTCTGATTCGCGTCCGGGTGGTACTTCTTGGCCAGCCGACGATACTGCTTCTTTATCTCGTCCGCGCTCGCAGAGGACGCAACTCCCAGAACTGCATAGAAATCCTTGCCGTTCGCCATATCAGGAAGCGGAGGACCCTTCGCCGTTCCACTGCTTCACAATCACACGCGCCGGCCGCAATACAGTGTCATTGTAAACGTATCCCACCTGATAGGTCTGCCCGACTATACCGTCTTCGTCAGGCGAGGTTGCGGGGAACGTACTGATAGCCTCGTGTTTAGCCGGGTCAAAGGGTTGCCCCGTCGGCTCCACAATACCAAAACCGAAATCAGCAAGCACACTGTTGAACTTCCTTTCCACCATTTGTACGCCTTCGATAACCGTCTTTGCGTCAGTGGAAGAAGGCTCGACATTCCCGAAACGCTCCAGGTCGTCGAATGCAGCCATGAAGGCACTGATGAGCTCACCCTGCGCTCGCCATCCTGCCTCCTGCCGCTCCCGTATTGCGCGTCGGCGGAAGTTATCGAATTCTGCCGCCAGCCTCAGATGCCGGTCTCGCATCCCTTCAATCTCGCGCTGCAACCCTGCAAGCTCATCGTCTCCCGGAGGGTCGGACACCGGTGGTACAGGCATCTCTCTGGTGGCAGGGGCTTGCTTCGTAGGATCCAGTGGGTCAGTCATCTCTCTAAAAGCCAACGGTCAGATACAGAAAAAGTGAACAGGCGGTTGACGAAAATCGGGGGCTGCGCTGCCCGGTCCCCCACAGAGGTAATCGGCTGCAACCAGAACACACTTCAGTAATACACTCGGTAATACTCTTCTGTGCTGCCCTCAATGCAGTATTCATGATAACCAATACGTGCAGCCTCCCGGGAAGTTTAGGGCGTTGTCAGGAGTTGTCACTCTGGCTGGCCCAACCCTTGAGCTGCTGGTCACCAGCCAAGCGGCGTCTGACAGAGTCCAGAGCCAGTTGGGTGGCGCGCCAGCGTATTTCGCTCCGGTTCCCGGGCAGCAGCGCACGCACAGCAGTGGCTTCACCCTTAAGATCCACTCCGACCCAAACGGTACCTACCGGCTTTTCAGCAGTTCCACCATCCGGGCCAGCGATACCTGTGATCCCGACTCCAATATCCGCATTGAGCCTGTTTCTCGCACCGGACGCCATGGCCAGCGCCACCTCCTCGCTGACCGCGCCATACGTGGCCAGAAGCTCACTCCCTACCCCCAGCTGGCGCTCTTTTACGCTATTGGCATACGAAATGACGCCACCCAGGAAAGCCGCACTGGAACCGGGAACAGCAGTAAGCCGCATCCCCAGCATCCCGCCTGTGCAACTTTCAGCGACCGCCAGCTTGAGCCCCTGGGACTGACACGCCGACACCACCAGTGCAGCCAGCTCTACGTCGTCCGTTCCGTACACATAGTGGTCGATCCGGGCGCGTATGAGCTTCTCTGCGAGGTCCAGTTCGCGTTCAGCGTCGGCAGCGGTGCGCGCCTGGGATGTCAGCCGCAGGTCTACACCATCGCGCCCGGGAAGTGATGCCAGCGGCATCCCGTTCACTTCTTTTGCCAGCCCCCCAAGCTGGTCTGCCAATGCGGACTCAGCGATGCCAACGGTACGAATGGTGCGGGACACAAGTACAGACGGATTGTCACCGCGACGTGCTGCGAGCCACGGCACTACGGTGTCGCCAATCATCCCACGCACCTCGCGGGGAACACCGGGAAGGGTGATCGCCCATCGATGATGTTCATCTTCAAGGAGTATCCCCGGTGCTGAACCAAAATTGTTTTTCAGCACGGTTGCGCCAACGGGCAGACGTGCCTGGCGCCGATTGCTTTCAGGCATCGGGTGACCAAAGCGCTTAAGCCATCGTTCTTCCAGGTTCTTCAGAACAGATTCGTTGAGCTCAAGCTTGCGCCCGAAAGCTATCGCCATGGCTTCGGGAGACATGTCGTCTTCAGTCGGGCCAAGTCCGCCTGTGGTGATGACTGCGCCGGTGCGTTCGAGCGCTGCATGCACTGCCTCCACAATGTGTTGTACATCGTCGCCGACTGTAGTGCGACGTACAACACGCACACCGATAGGTGCGAGTTTGCGGGCTATATCACCCGAGTTGGTATCGGTTGTGAAGCCCAGCAGCAGTTCATCACCAATGGCGACAATCTCGATGTTCATAAAGGCAGAGTCACCGACACAACCATGGCGAGCACGACACTCAGCCGTTCACCGGAACAGCAACGCGATCCAGCAGCTCCGTCATCAACGTCCGGAAGTCAGCACTGTACGGCCGTAACGCTGCACATAGAGCCACAAAGACCAGAGCGTAAGTCCGACTGCGCCTATCATGCTCACAACTCCCACGGTGCCATTGAACATTGCAAATGCACGCCACGCGCCTTCCTGTTCCCACCCCTGTCTGTACGCATAAACGTGCGCGAAGAACCAGAAGTATGCGGCACCGGTCCAGATCAACTGGAAGACCATCTTCCACTTTGCAGGTCCGATGGCAGCAATAACAGTCCCACGTTTCGCAGCATATTGCCGAAAGATTGTCATCAGGACTTCGCGCCCCAGAACCACCACAAGTATTACAAGCGGAAAGGAGACCAGTCCGATTGGCGTAACAAACAGATGGCGTGTCGCTTCCTCGGCTCCATGCGGAGCTGCAACAATCCACTGGTCGTTGCGCTGGATGATGTACATCGGAACGAGTGTTGCGATGAGCAGCAGCTTGTCGGCCAGCGGGTCGAGCAGCCGACCAAGGTCGGTTACCAGATTCCGCTGTCTGGCGAGGTGTCCGTCCCAGTAGTCGGAAATAGCCGCCAGGAGGAACAAGCCGAAGGCGGCCAGACGTGTACTCCACGAGGGCGTAAAAGGGAGCCATGCGATTAATGGAGTAATCGCAATGCGTCCTACGGTGAGTGCGTTAGGGAGATTCACAGCAACACGAGGGTGCGGTCGATTCCGAAGCCGCCCTCCGCAGAGCTACGGATCAGGCGAGCGTTTTGAGTACGAGTTTTGAAACTGCCTTGAGTGTATCGAAGACACCATCGCCACTCACGGCAACCGCTTCGAAATATGGCGCACGTTCCACCCATTCGCCTGTCTCCAGCTGCGAAACCAGTAATTCTCCTGGCCGGAAAGGGTCAGGTTGAGCCCGCTGCCTCGCGGGATCGGTTACTTCCCACCCCGGATTGAGCATCTGCTGCAGGTCAGCGATGGTCGCGGCAGTCGGGAGATCCCGCTTGTTGTACTGCACTACAAATGGCATTCGGGTGAGGTCGTATCCATACGCAGCCATGTTGTCGTACAGATTCTGCATCGACTCGATATTGGCTTCCGCTCTGTCGGCCTGTGAATCGGCTACAAAGACCACCCCGTCGACCCCTTTAAGGATCAGCTTCCGGCTGGCGTTATAGTAAACCTGTCCGGGGACAGTGTAGAGGTGGAAGCGCGTGCGGAACCCCCGGATGGTGCCGAGGTCCACCGGCAGGAAGTCGAAGAACAGAGTCCGCTCGGTCTCGGTGGCGAGCGAGATCAGCTTGCCCCGTGAGTTCGGTGCAACCTTGCCGTAAACGTACTCCAGATTTGTGGTTTTACCGCCGAGCCCCGGTCCGTAGTAGACGATTTTGCAGTTGATTTCGCGGGACGCATAGTTGATCATCGACATAACGTGCGCCGCCTACTGAAAGAGTCTGTCAATTTCGTCCTCAGCGCCTGCGAGCAGTCCCGGTGGAGCGACCTGGGTACCATCGCCTCTGGCGAAAATGGATCCAAACAGTGTTACCAGCTCATCCACCACACCTTTCATGCGCAACCGAACGAGCCCGAGAGTTGTGCGATTATCGAACAACACAACCAGGATGAGTCGCCGTGCGACATCAGCGAGGTACATGGACTCCTTCTCTCCCTGATGGAAGAGGACGCTGAAGTCCTGCTCGCCGATCAGTCGCGCCAGTTGATCGTTGGCGCTGAAATCGGCAGCTGTAAGGGTGGCAAAGGCTGTTGCGTCGAAATTGGGCTGATCCCCGACAGTGGCAACCAGTTGGCCGCTCCGGTCGACCAAAAGCGCGCAGCGCGCTTTGGTGTCGTAGAGAAACCGTTGCAGCGTCGAAGAAATAGCTCCGTAGTCGTCTTCAGTGAACGACCATGTGGCGGCGCCGACGGGCATGTGCTTGAGACTCGTTGAAAGCGGGGACACGGGGGATACCGTTACAGAGCGGGCACGAACCATGTCATGAACGTAACATACGCTCCGTGCGGCGCAGAACCCTTCGGGCCCGCCGACGAAGCAATGGCAGCTCCTCCCACTCCAGATAGTCACGAAGGAGTCGCGCACTATCAACGCTCGGGTGCCCCCTAAGGTAACCTAGAGCCGCCAATCGACGCACAGGCTGGCTGTGAAAGAGAGACTTACGGCTGGAGTTATGGAAACTTCGCCAGCCAATCAGGCCGACTACCGCTCCGACTGCCATCGCGGCAGCCAGAATAGCAGCTGAAGAACTGCCTCCCTCGTGGGACCCTCTGTTATTCCTGACTCGCATTCTCATTCCGAAGTTACTGATGCTTTCCGGGGTCAGTGCATCGCCCGGCGGGCCTCAAGAGCCTGTGCTATTGTTACACCGTCGGCGTATTCGAGATCGCCCCCTACCGGCAAGCCACGGGCAATCCGTGTCACGCTCACCCCCGCCGCCGGCAACTGACGCTGTATGTAGATGGCTGTAGCCTCCCCTTCAATAGACGGGTTCGTAGCCAGGATAACCTCGCTGATTTTCTCGGCTTCGACACGCGCCAGAAGCGCAGCGATATTGAGCCGCTCCGGCCCAACCCCGTCCAGCGGAGAAATATGGCCTCCCAGCACATGATACAGCCCCCGGTAGCCGGAACTCCGCTCAATCGACGCGATATCCGAAGCTTCCTCCACAACACATATGAGCGTGCCGTCGCGCGATGGGTCAGAACAAAGCGCACACAGGCGATCTTCGGTGAGATTGCCGCAGCGCTCGCAACTCCTGATCCGGTCAACAAGCGTGACAAGCGCACCCGCAAGCCGACGGCTCTGATCCGGAGGCTGCTTCAGAAGGTGGTAAACAAGTCGCTGCGCTGTCTTCCGCCCTATCCCTGGAAGTCGCGACAGTTCCGTTGTCAGATCATCGATTACTGACATTCAGATAGCTGACTACAGCCCTGGAATCCGAAATGGCAGGTCGAGGCCGCCTGTAACCTTGCCCAGTTCGCGCTGAGCTGCTTCGGCAGCCTTTTTCTGCGCGTCGGCAGCGGCCACGATTATAAGATCCTCAAGCATCTCGACATCTGCCGGGTTCACTACCGACGGATCGATACGGATGCTCTTGAGCTGCATCTTGCCGTCGCATTCGACGGTAACCATACCGCCGCCTGCCGATGCGGTAAATGTGAGACGACCGAGCTCTTCCTGCGCTGCCTGCAGGCCGGACTGCATGGAGCGGAGCTGTTCAAACATTTTGAGAAAGTCTGCCATGTGCTTTATAAGTGTATGCGGTGACTGATTAAGTGTTTGCCGACGTGTTTGCTGACGTGTTTGCTGATGTGTTTGCTGACGTGTGTCCTCAGCGGATCACTCAGTCGAGCATTTTCAGATCGAGGGCGCGCACCGCGGCATCCAGCAGTGGGTCACGCGACGTGAGTTGTGCAAGACGCTCCTTGCGAATGTCGTCGGCTTCCAATCGTTTGGTTTTTGTGGCCTGGCCCGGCTCGGCGTCGGTGCCGACTTCTCGCAGAGTGAACGCGTGGACTGCACCGAAGCAGCTCTGCAATACCTGAAGCACGTCCCGACGCGCCTTGTGTACGGCCTGCGCGAAGTGATCGTCTTCGCGCGCATACTCAAGGACAACTGAGCCATCGCTTGTGACAGCTGCCGGAAGCATCCTGTTGAGAGCCTGCGCGACCATGCCGCGACCACGCGCGATCATCTCCTTTCCTGCGCACTCCCAGTCGCGCCTGAGTCGTTCCAGATCAGGTGGTGGTGCGCCCGGATCCACCCTGGTTGTTTCCTTCTGCGACTTACCACCCGGCGGTTCAACCAGGCTGACGTCCTTTATCTGTCGTTCGGCGGCTTTACGCGCGACCTGACCTGTAGCTGGCTGCGGTGGTGCCGGTGGCATTTGCAGTGGCTCGGCCGCCGCTGGTACGGCAGCTGCGAGGAGCGAGGCGCCTGCCGGTGGTACCGCTACGCGACGCACCGGCTCCTGGCGGGCAGGTGAAGAAAGACCACGCAAGACCTCTTCCAGTTCCAGCGTTCTGTCCTGCAACGCGAAACGTACCAACAGCGATTCAACCAGCAACTGTTGCTGTGCACTTCTCCGGAAGAGCGGCTCCATCTCAAGAAGCGCATTCAGCATCCGAAGCAGATCGGCAGGCGACGTTTTTGCTTTTCGCTCTACCAGTGCAGTGCGCGTGCTCTCAGGCATATCGGGCACCTGTCCTCCCAGCGATACCGCGAGCTGAGCGCGCAGAAGATCGCCAAAGCCGCCGAGCATCAAGCCGAAATCGACGCCGGCATCGGCAAGCCGCTGCACAGCCGGAAAGACATCTGCTGCCCGGTGCTCCAGGATGATATCAAGTATCGCGAGGTATTCATCATCGGCAACGAGCCCGAGTGCTTCGCGTACGCGTTCGGCAGAGACCTGGCTTTCGCCTCCGATGGAAAGCACCTGGTCTGTGAGAGAGAGCGCATCGCGCAACCCGCCATCTGCCGCGCGGGCAATCATCGCAAGCGCTTCCTCATCGTATGTTACCTTCTCTTCCGCCAGGATTGCAGCAAGACGTTCGCGAATATCGTGGACACCGATCCGTTTGAGGTCGAAGCGCTGAAGCCTTGAAAGAACCGGTGCCGCAGCCTGTGCGATCTTCTGCGGTTCTGTCGTTGCAAAGACAAAGACAACACGCGGTGGTGGTTCTTCCAGAACCTTGAGCAGTGCATTCCATGCTTCGCGTGTAAGCATGTGCGCTTCGTCCACGATGTAAACCTTGTAGCGATCGTCGCCCGACGGTGCATACATGGCGCGCTCGCGGAGTTCGCGTGCGTCATCTACGCCGCGGTTGGAAGCAGCGTCGATTTCCACCACGTCAAGCGATGTACTGCCGCTCCAGATGCGTGTGCAGCTGGTGCAGACACCGCATGGTTCCCCCTGGAGTTCAGGCTCGCCGCGGCGTTCGCAGTTAAGAGCCATGGCCAGGACCCGCGCGAGCGTTGTTTTCCCGGTACCGCGGGGCCCGCAAAGCAGGTAGCCGTGCGCCACACGGTCGCGCGCAATTGCTCCCTTGAGCGTATTGGCGACGTGTGACTGGACCGCTACGGAAGCGAAATTACGCGGTCGGTACTTTCGAGCAAGCGCTAATGACATCGACGAAATCTATCCCGGGCCGGCCACATCGATGAGACCTACGATGAGACTTACGATTGGACTTATGTCTGGACTTACAAGGCCGGACACATCGAAGGAAGTATATCCGACCTGCCACAAATAAATCGCGCCGGGTTTGTCTGACCGACCAAACACCGGCGCGGATACCCCGGGCCTTACGCAGCGACTTCAGGCACCACATGCCGCTGCTACCTTCGGGGTCCTGACGGAGTTAGCGGGCTGTAGCCCTGCGGGACCCGGAGCATTCTAAAGTTAGCACATTAACAGGGCTCCGCGGAACCGGTGCCGGCCGATCAGCGTCGGGTTACTTCTTTTTGGGCGCCGCAGCAGCTCCGGTGGCGCCTGCTTTCGGCAACGATGCCAGCCGCCGCAGCTGATTAGCCTGAGCCACCTCCGCCCCGAACAGAAAAAGCAGAGTCCCGTAGTAGGTCCAGAAAACCACGGATACCACAGCCGCAATAGTGCCGGTGTACAGGGTGTCCGGGCCGATCATTGCAACCACGATCGTATAGACCGACCTGATGAACTCAAACACTATGCCGGCAGTCAGCGCACCGATCAAAGCCGACCTGACCGAAGGGCGCCGCTGCGGCAAAACCCGGTAGGAGATGTGGAACAGCGCCACAGCAAAGGAGAGCGCCAGCGCGCGCCCCAGCATGTAGGCCAGCCAGCTCATCGCAGATTCGCGAACGCCGAGCTGCATCAACAGCCGCGCGCCATGCACGACTGCCATGTCCAGATAGAAGGTGAATACAACGAATACTGCTACAGCAACAGTTGCAGCTGCAGTCATCACGAGGTCGAAGAGTTTGCCGCCGACAATGCTTCGGTCGGAGCCGTCAAAGATCTGCGTAAGGACGCTTCGCAATGAGCCAAAAAGGCGCGTTGAGAACCACGCGAAACCAATGGCAGAGTAAAACGTCACAGCACCGCGTGTTGACAGCACATCTGCAACCAGCTTCTGCAGCAGGTCGGAACCTGTTGTCGAGTCCATCGGCAACAGCTGGTCGAAGATGGCGGTTACTGTGCGTGCAGCATCATCCGGGTGACGTCCGAGCAGGAAGGATGTCCCCGATACAAGAAGGAGTACGAATGGTACCAATGCGAGCAGAACATTGAACGCTACTCCGCCCGCAAGAAAAAGGACGTTATCCTCCGCGCTCTGTACAGAGACACGGCGGATAACGTCCCAGAGTCCTTCAGCCTTCCGTCGAATCGGCTTCAGCGTCGGTTGTCCTGGAGCTGTCACGATCTGCGCGTGAGTTGCGTTGCTGGCGTCGGGCGTCGGCGTATGCCCGCTTGGTTTCAGCTACCGAACGTTCGAGCTCAACTCTTGCCTGCTGCGCCGCATCACGACCTGCTTCAACAGCATCGGCAAGTCCACGCGCCCGATCGGTGACTGATTCGCGTACACTGCTGAGATTCTGGTCCAGCTTTTCACGCGTGCGCTCCACCCGATCAACGAGATCGTCGCCGAACTCATCGGCGACTTCGCGGACCCGTTTCCGGGCACGCCTGGCTTCAACCCGCAGACGCTGGCGGGTCTCTTCACCTGAGGCCGGTGCAAACAGCAGTGCCGCACCGGCACCGATAGCGAGACCGAGCAATAGCATGCCGATGCTGCCTCCCGCGTCGCGATCGCGTTCGATCACAACCACGGGTTCATCGTAATCATCCCTGTAGCGGGCCATATGAATCTCCTGCCGCTTCCGCGGCTTCAGTCGCTGAGGTCCGTGTCGTCCGGAGCCGCAGTTATAGTGGGAGTGGTTCCGTCCGGCATCGGGCGCCGCTGTTCCGGCGTCGATACAAACTGCGCCACTGTTGCGCGTGTATTGTTTACCCTCAGTTGTTCAAAAAGAAACCCGAACTTCTGATCGTAGGCTTCGCCCAGACGAGAGCGCAGCTCTGCAGGAAGGCCCCAGAGCTTCTCCTTGAATGGGCCGATCGCCTTCTTGCGGGTCTTGTAGTAGAACTGCTCATCGCTGTCGCTTGCCTTCCGCTCGTCCGCGGTATTCACGTCCAGCCACCGGTATATCTCCTCCCGGACGTCATCCGGCAGGTGATCGTACATGATGTTCTGGAAGTTTGTGGCGAGATGGATTTCAGCCGTCTCGGTACGCGGGAAATTGTGGAACGCACTGTCGGGGAGAGTTGAAGCGCCATGCTGAACCGCACCGGCCATCCCGTAACGATCGCGCGCAATCACCGACAGCTTCTCCAGCGTCGGGAGATCCAGCTTTACATCGGCAATGGAGCCGTCTGCGAGAACCACACCGCCATGCGAAGTGCCCGACTGAACGGAGATCTTGGAGAGCCCGACAAGCCCGGGAGATACCGCCTTCAGAGTGTCATTGAAGCCATCCATGAACGCTTCCAGCTCTTCGGGTGTGCTGTTTTCAGTTCCCACTTCACCGATCTCGCCGCCCACCGAGATGGTAACACCAGCAGGTTCAGCCGCGCGTACCACCTGGAGGATATCGACGCACACTTCGTAGTTGAGCCGCTGCTGTTCAGCGAGTGATCCCTTCGAAAGATCGACGAGTGTCGAGGTATCGACATCAATGTTGTAGAAACCCGCTGAGACCGCTTCACGCACGAGCGTCTTTACAGCATCCACCTCGGTTACCGGATCAACAGCGTACTTCTTGCCGTTCACCTGGAAGTGATCGCCCTGGATGAAGAGCGGGCCGCGGTAACCTTCGCGGAGAGCAGCGCCGATCATCACTGCGACATACTCGTCCGGACGCTGTGCTGTGTAGCCGATCTCAGAGCGTGCGATTTCCAGAATAAAGGCTGCGGCGTCGAGCCTTATGGCAGTACGGAAAATTGACCGTGCAGTGTCGTATGCCATGGCGCGGACGTTGATAGCCGGCACGGTAAAGCCACTGCACTTCCCTTCCCCTCTGGCGAGGTAGAGGTCGTGAATTGATGCGGGGCGAACGCCTGCGATCTGCCCCAGCTCCCAGAGCAGCCACCTTGCATAGCGTCTGGTGTCTTCATCGGCGAAAACCGCCTGATGAACCAGAAAATCCATTTGCGGCGATGCCAGCGCTGCGGGGTCGCTCAGTTGGACGCGGCCGTCGGCCACCAGAACAGCGCCGCCGAAAAGCCGGGACGCAGAAGACGTGTCAGCCATAATACAGTCGGGTTTCAGGATGATGGTTGATACATGGAAGATGCCCGGACCGGCACAGATACGCCAGTTCCCGGGGAAAGAGTTGCTTCAAAAGCGGACGGTAAGCCCGTCAAATGCCGGTGAAATTCCTTCCGGCAGTCCGGCCTCCAGCTCCGCATGCTTCGTGTCGTGCGTCAGGTGAGTCAGAAAGGTGCGACGCGCACCCATTTCCTGTGCTACCTGCACTGCTTCAGGGATCGACAGATGAGTAGGGTGCGGCGTGCGCAACAGTGCATTGAGCACCAGTACATCGACCCCCGTAAGAGCCTCACGTGCCTCATCGGTAAGCGCCTTGGCATCTGTGATGTAACCAAGACCACCGATCCGATAACCAAGCACCGACGTCGCACCGTGAGGCACCCTGAATGGCAATACCGTTACATCACCAACATTGAACGGTATTCCGGGAGAGACTTCGACCAGGTGTCCTTCAGGACGGGTTGTACCCGGCAGTGGCCGGAGACTTTCGTCCACTATGTATGGGAAGCGCGACCTCAGCGTAGCCAATGTCGATGCTTCACCGTACAGCGGTAGTGCAGCATTCCGCCGGATAGTGAACGCTCGCAGGTCATCAATCCCGTGGATGTGATCTGCGTGTTCATGCGTGAAGAGCACAGCATCGATATGATCTATGTCCGCTGCAACGAGCTGAAGACGCAGTTCGGGCGGAGTATCGATAAGGATGCGTGTCCCGGAATCTGCTTCGACCACTGCACCCACCCGTGTTCTCCGGTCGCGCGGATCACGCGACCGGCACACTGCGCATCTGCAGCCGATCTGCGGCACACCAAAACTCGTGCCGGTTCCGAGAAAAGTAAGTTTCACGCGGTCAGACTATTTCCACTTTAAGCAGGTTGGTTGTACCTGGCACATCAAACGGGACGCCTGCAGTCACAAGCACCCTCTCACCCTTCGTGACAAATCCGAGATCTGTGGCTTCGCGGAGTGCCATGGCTACCATGTGATCATAACCCCGGGCTGTAGGTACCAGACGCGACACCACACCCCACACCAGTGCCAGCTGCCTGCAGACGCGTGGTTCGTCTGTCAGTGCAAGAATCGGCACACCGGGGCGGTGTGATGAGACCACACGTGCTGTGAAACCGCTCTTCGTGAACACAATAATGAGCGGTGCATCTATCATGCGTGCCGCAGCAATGGTCGCTGCTGCGATTGCCTCACCGGTGTTCACTATTCCCGTTACACTGCGCCGCTGATCACGGATTACGCGCGACTTGCGCGGATGCGCTTCGACTTCAGTGATGATGCGCCTCATGGCGTCCACTGCAAGCTGCGGGTATTTCCCGATCGCTGTTTCAGCCGACAGCATGACCGCGTCAGTGCCGTCAAGGATTGCGTTGGCAACATCGCTCGCTTCGGCTCTCGTCGGACGCGGATAATCGATCATCGACTCAAGCATCTGCGTCGCTGTGATCACCGGCCTGCCGATCCTGCCTGCGAGTGCAATGATATCCTTCTGTACGACCGGCACTTCCTCGAAGGGGAGTTCTACACCGAGATCGCCGCGCGCAACCATTACGGCATCTGACGCGTGAAGGATTTCCTCGATGTTGTGCAGTGCAACATCCTTCTCAATCTTCGCTACAACAAGCATTGAGCGCGGAATCAGCGCCCTCAGCTCTTCGATATCCTGCGCGCGCCGCACAAAGCTGAGCGCCAGTGCATCGAGACTGTGTTCAACAGCGAATTCGATATCAGCACGGTCTTTTTCAGTGAGCGACGGTGCGGAGACAGCTATCCCCGGGAGATTCATCCCTTTGTGGCTCGTCAGACGACCACCGTGCACAACCCGGGCAAGCACGCGCGTGCCATCCACAGCTGTCGCATGGAGTTCAATCAGTCCGTCATTGATCAGGATGCGATTTCCTTCTGCAACATCCTGACTGAGATTTTCATAGGTGACTGGGATCTCGTCACCCTTTTCAGTGCCTTCAGGGACGAGTACCAGGATCTCACCGGTCTCGAGCTCCCGCGGTTCGGCCAGATCACCGACGCGGATGCGCGGCCCCTGGAGATCTCCCAGCACTGCAACGGGACGGCCGCGCTCAGCAGCAACAGCACGCACCGTTGCCACGGTCTTCGCGTGCTCCTCAGGAGTCCCGTGTGAAAAGTTTATCCGGACAACATCGAGCCCTGCCTCGATAAGAGAGCGTATCCCCTCTTCCGATCTGCTGGCAGGGCCGAGTGTACCAACAATCTTGGTACGGAGAAAGCGCGCCCGATTGTTGGCCGTTGCAACCAGCGGGTCTATTGCAGACTCCGTGGATATCGCCACCTTTGGCTGTTCCGCAAGTGAAGTCGTATCTATCATGATAGTGTTGTACTGTACAACTGGTGCCATAACGTGAACAGGGCGCCCCTTTGGGACGCCCTTGGGTAATTCGGCAAAGTCAGGGTTTAAGTGACCAGCTGTTTTCAAATGCCACATTGCCCCACGTGATCCTGAGCACTCCGCCCGGGCCGCTCTGGGCCGGAATGAGCGCGATCTGCAGTGATTCAAGTGGCTGGCTGACTGCAGCTGAACTGAGATCAATCCTTGCCAGATCCTTTGTTGCGTCGTATTCGGTACCCCACTGTCCGGTCTGCTTGCTCACAATGAGCTTGGCACCGCGGTTTTCCCTCTGGAGAAACAGGGTGTACGTACCTTTGGGGATCGTGGTACCACCGATAACGAAAGAGGTACTGGTAACGAGAGTGGTGGCTGAATTGGCACCGAGTCGCCAGACTTTGCCGAGTGGGATGAGTGTTGCGACATCCCGTCCGCGCAAATGCGGCTGACCATAGTCGATTGAAACGGTGGCAGGTGCGAGTCCTTCACCTGCGGCTTTGATAACGGTCGTGACGCGGCCGCTGGGCTCCACGCGATATGCGCCCTGAGCAGAGATGACCATGGGCAGTGCTGACATGAGGACAGCACCCAGCAGAGAGCGAATTCGTGTGGAACAGGCCATAAGCGATGACGTGTTATAGGTTAAGGTCGTCCCGGAACAGGTCACCGGTGCTTCCAGACTATGATCAATCCGGTCACGTTCAATGCATCTGTACGGCAGGTACCGGGGTGTCCACAAGGGTCACCTGGCCCTGTTCCGCTTCTAACGGGAAATATGACGTTAAAGATAGCATATTTGAGCTTCGTTGTCGTGGCCTTGGTGTCTGCCGCCGGTTGTACTGGTGCGGTGTCCCACGGAGTGACGCCAGCCGGCTCTTTTTCACAGGGTAGAGCGCCGGCTGGAGTGCCTCCGGGTGGTGCCGGCGGGGCTGGCGGAAACGGCAGCAGCAGTGGCGAGTGCGTGCTGCCGTCGGAGTCCACGCCAGGTTCGCAGGCTGGCGAGCCCGCGATCAACCCAGTGGCGAACTTTGACACCGCTTGGGCGATCATTCAGCGGACCCACTGGGATACGACTTTTAACGGCACCGACTGGGACGCTGTGAAACGTGAACTCCGCCCCAAAGCTGAAGCCGCGAAAACGATGGGGGAGCTCAGGCTGGTGCTCACTGATATGGTTTCCCGCCTGCGGCAGTCGCACTTTTCGATTATTGCCCGCGAGCTGAACGCTGTGGGTGCGGAGGCTCCGGATGCAGGGACTCAGGCCGCGGACGACCGGAGCGGCGGTACGGGGATCAGTGTGCGCTACCTCGGGAACCAGTTGGTGGTTACGCGGGTGGCCTCTGGAAGCGCAGCGGAGAATGCCGGGGTCCGGGCCGGTTACGTACTAAGCGCGATCAGCGGATGTCCGCTGGCACCGCGCCTGGCCCATTTGCCCAAAGACCGGGACCCAAGGGCTATTGCGCTGGACGCATATGCTATGGGGACAAAGGCCCTTGCAGGGCCACCGGGTGGCAGCGTGCGCGCCACCTTCCTGGACGCCAGGAACCGGCCGTTGGAGGTGACGATGGCGCGTGAGCCCGAGCCCGGGACACTCGTGAAGTTCGGTAACCTTCCGGCCCGGATGGCTAACCTTGAATGGGAGCGGCACAGTGTCAAAGGGCGCACTATCGGCGTCATCCGGTTCAACATCTGGATGCCTGTACTGGTCGCACAGTTCGATATTGCAATGGACTCGCTCCGGGGGAGCGACGCCATCGTTATCGATGTACGCGGTAACCCGGGTGGGATCGGCGGGATGTCCATGGGTATCGCCGGCCATTTCCTGGACTCCATGCGCGTTATTGGAGTGATGAAGCAGCGGGGCGTAAACGACCTGCGGTTCGTAGCCAACCCTCGCAGGGTGAACAGCTCAAACCAGCGGGTGAACCCGTACGCGGGTCCGGTGGCGCTGGTGGTCGATGAAATCTCCGTGAGTACCACTGAGATTTTTGCAGCGGGGCTGCAGCAGATGGGGCGCGTGCGTGTGTTTGGTTCCCAGACAGCAGGTCAGGCGCTTCCTTCCGTGGCGCAGCAGTTGCCGAATGGGGATGTGCTCTACCATGCCATAGCCAACTTTGTATCACCAGCCGGCAAGGCAATAGAAGGCCCCGGGGTAATCCCGGACGTGAGGGTCAAGCTTACGCGAAAATCCTTGCTGAGTGGCAAGGACCCGGCACTCGATGCTGCCCTTAAATGGGCGGCTTCAAACCCCGCACCATGGAAATAGCCCGCGGTTGCCTTTGTTGCGGATATCTCCAGTATCCAGTCTGTCTTTAGGGTGTATTATGAACAGCCGCAGGCGGTGCCCCAAGCTGCTTGCCGGGGACACGGCTCTGCGGGCGTACTCTCACTCACAACTCCGAAAAAACACGAAATGAAGAGATTTGTGCCTATTCTTGCAGCTGTCACAGTTGCACTCGCGCCCGCTGCCTCTGCTGCAGCTCAGGGGCTTCCAACGGCGTCTGAGCTGGTAGCAAAGCATGTGGCGGCGATCGGCGGTAAGGACGCGATCATGAAGGTCAAGTCAATCCATCAGAAGCAGACGATGGAGATCCCGGCTGCAGGCCTTACGGCAGAGATGGAAACGTTCGCCGCTGCACCAAATAAAGTCATGGTGAAGACCACCATCGCAGGGATTGGTGAAATGAACCAGGGAACGAATGGGACCATTGCCTGGGATATCAACCCAATGCAGGGCTCACGCCTTCTGGAAGGGTCGGAACTTGAGCAGACGTTGTCAGACTCGGACTTTTACGCCGCGCGGCTTTTTTCGGCAGACAAGTTCAAGTCGATGGAGACGGTGGAACTGACTGACTTCAATAACGAAAAGGCGTACAGGGTCCGGTTGGTCCGCCTGAACGGCGATACCATCTTCACATTCTTCTCAAGCAAGGATGCATTCCTGATCGGCACCGAAGCCACTCAGGAATCTCCCATGGGGCGGGCCACTGCCATGACGAAGCTCTCCGGCTATCAGGAATACGGCGGCATCAAGATTGCTTCGCGCACGGAGGTGCTGATGGGCCCCACCTCGATTGTGACCACAGTAACGGCCACGACTGTAAACCAGGTGCCGGATTCAGCTTTCGATCCACCGGCAGAGATCAAGGCACTTATCAGCAAGCCGTAACTGCTGCGCGCTGCGGTTCACAAATGATACAGAAGCGGGGCAAAGCCAGGTGTGGCCTTGCCCCGCTTTCTTCTTTGTTTTGTGCTACGGCTTTGGCACCCTTACCTGGCCTGCGGTGTCGGCGGGATGCCACCCGGATGCCACTGCGGTTTGTCGCCGTCGGCGAGAAGCCGCAGTGCACTTGTTGATGCGCTGATCACTGCTGCCATATGACGGGTGTCAATCGTCGATACCTCGTCTTTGGCAGTGTGGTATTCCGTGTGCCCATTAAATGACGAGATGGTGTGAGCAGGGATGCCGAGTGCAGCAAATGCATAGTTGTCACTTCGGCGGAAAAAGTTCTGTGCAGGTCTGAGGTCGGGGATAAGCGGAATGCTGTTGTCTGCAAGAAGATCGCCCATGGTTGAGCGTTCATAACCTGTGAGCCATGCTTTTCCAAAGCCACCAGCCAGGTCATCCGGCCGTCCGATCATTTCGATGTTGAGGTTGGCAACGATGTCACCAAGAGGTGCATACGGATATTTGATGAACCAGTTTGTCCCGATCATCCCGACTTCTTCACCGGTCATTGCGGCAAAGACAATGGTACGCTTCGGCCGTGGTCCATCCTTCATCCGTCTCGCCATCTCAATTATTGCAATGGTACCGGAGGCGTCGTCGTCCGCGCCATTATAAATGGAGTCACCGTCAACAATGCGTCCAACACCCAGGTGGTCGTAGTGTGCAGTTACAAGGATGACCTCCTTGCTGAGCACAGGATCTGAGCCGCGTATAACGCCAACCACGTTCGCGCTCTTAAGGCGGCGTTCCGGTGCGACAGTATCCAGATCTGCCACAGACGCGACTGCCCGGACATTGAGGCGGTTCGGACTGAGCGGGTCAGGTGCTGTCATCGCGCGCACCGGTACCTGCTGCAGGAAGCTTCCTGCATCGCCTGCGGGTTGCAGTCCAGCCTCACGGAACTCATTCGCAATCCACTCGGCAGCGGCGGCACCACCGGGAGTACCCGTGCGACGACCCATCATCGCATCGGAGGCCAGCACACCGATGCGGCGACCGACCTCACCAGCGTCCACGGGGTCGGGGATAAGCGCGGCACCGGACGCCATGCGCGTGCGCGGCTGAGCGTTAGCAACCATCAGCAGGTTGGCTCTGTTGCCACTCACTGCGAGTCTGGTAATACCGTTCAGGTAAGCAAACGAAAAATCACCGACCTGCTTCCACTCTGAAGTGCCATTCTTCCATGCAAAGAGCGAACTCCCTTTGCCGGCAAGAAGCGTTGTTGAATCCAGCCATGCAAAGTCTTCAACACCCTGCGGGGTTGCAACAAGTGTGTCGACTTTACCATTGGTTGCATTGAAAGACATCACGAACCACTGCGGGGAACCCTTCTGCACAAAGCTCACCCGTTCAGTGCCGGGAATGTGCAGAATAGAGCGCCCGATGTTTCTTGCCACTGTTTGTGTTCCTGCGCGCCCTGTGACGCCGACCTGCAGCGTGGCCGGTGAGCCGAGTACGAACATGGCCCATGTGGAATCGTTGGCCTGTGCGTAATAACCGACAGGCTTGACGTCAGGGAACAGTGGCGCGTCGATGCCGCCGCTCAGCGACAGGCTCCACAGACGCTGCGTCGAGTCAGCCTCAACGCGTACGACGTACACACTCTTGCCGTCGCGTGCGAGTGTTGCAGAGTATTCTGATTCGGGGCTGGTCTTGCGGAGTGCTGTTACAGCACCCTGCACAAGATCATACCGGTAGATATCTGTATTGCCGTCCCCCCGATCGGAGGTGAACACAAAGGCACGATTATCGGCCGCAAAGGAGGGCTGATTGTCGTAGCCTGGGTGACGCGTGAGGTTAAGCGGCACCCCCGGTACCGGATATCCATCCCGCACAGTAAGCGGTACGATGTAGATCTCGGCGTCCTGTGCCTGCTGCCGGGATGGCGCGGCAGCGACGGGCGTGGTTGTGCGCGCCGCCGTTTGAGTTACCGTTTGAGTTGCTGTTTGCGTTGCTGTTTGCGTTGCCGCTTGCTGGGCTCTCTGAGCAACGACCGGTGTTGCTGCCAGCGTTGCTGCTGCAGCTGTGGCTACAACTGTTGTTACAACAGCTGCTATTGCTGCCGGTGGAACGCGCAGTGCCAGGGAACGGAACGGGGACGTGCGGGTGTGAGCAGTGTGGATAGGAAGCATCATGGGATGTCTGGTTACCGGAGTCTCTGGCCTTGGGTTTCAGGACGTTACTTTTCAGAGCCGCGTTTCGCAAATGCAGTGAACCGCAGCTGTCGGGCGCATTGGTGCTCGCGCCTTTACCGTAATCTACTCTTCATGCGTTGTACGTTTCCCAGTTTGACACTGCTGGCGTGTACACTGGTAATTGTGGCAGGTTGCTCCGACCGCAGCAGTCCAGTGGTGGTGGAACCGCCGCCGCCGGTTGCCGGCGCTCCGCGGAGTATCTCGGTCTCCCCCATCTCGCTCCACATTGAGGCTGGTGCATCCAGGTCCATAGAGGTAACGGTCCGTGACAGCGCCGGCATAGTTATCGACACCCCGGAGGTGGTGTGGGTATCGCAGAACGCCGCTGTTGCCACTGTAAGCACCGGCGGGGTCCTGACTGGTATCGCACCCGGGTCCGCACGTATAACGGCCTCCACAGGCGTCCTCAGTGCTTCAATGGATGTCTTCGTGCACGCAGTCGGTGTGGCTCCATCACAGTGGGTCAGCAACAGGAACACCGTAACCGACGTATCGCTGCTTGGAGTCTTTGTCGATCGCGACGGCAGTACGTGGATAGTCGGTCAGAACGGACTTATCGCGCGTGGACGTGCCGATGGGACGTGGGAAAAATTCGCCACTGGCACACAGAATACATTCGTTGGAATCTGGGGGCCCTCGCCAGACAACATCCGCGCGGTCGGCACCGGTGGGTCAGTGAAACGATGGAATGGCAGCAGCTGGAGCGACGAGAATGTCGGTACTTCGCTTACACTCCTTGGCATCGGTGGTACATCAGCAAGCAATATCTGGGTGGTCGGGGAACGCGGATCTGTTTTTCACTACGACGGGACCAGGTGGACCGAGCAGGAGACGCCGGTTCAGGATGAGCTCTGGGGAGTAGCAGCGTTCAGCAACGGCGAAGCGTTGGCTGCAGGCAACAACGGAAAAGTTCTCAGGTACGATGGAGCCAAATGGAGTTCCGTTGAATCCCCGAGTGGCCAGGCACTGTTTGATATCTGGGGAGCCAGCATTACCGACAGCTACGCGGTTGGAGCCGGTGGTACAGTTTTGCACTACGACGGCAGTGCGCTGCGGGTAATGGAGACTCCGAACGCAGCGAACCTGTTTGCAATACGCGGTTTTGGCCCGGGCGACGTGTATGCGGCTGGAAATACCGGTGCACTCTGGCACTACAATGGCTCCTCCTGGAGCGAATTGGCATCCGGCACTGGGCAGAACCTGCGCGGGCTCGCAATCGGGCTCGGGACCACCCTCAGGATCGCAGGTTGGTACGGCAGTGTGTTCACTGCCACATCAGACGGCGGAACCTTTGCTGTGACGCCATCCATCGCTGATCCAACACTGTTTTCGGTTTACAGCGCAGGGAGCGATGCGACCTTCGCTGTAGGCTACGGCGGCACCGTATTCAGACGTACCTCTTCGGGGTGGCAGTTCGAGCCTGTGCCTGGCGTGAATGATCTCTACGGGATATCGGGAACTTCACTCAGCGATATCGTGGCAGTTGGTGATACGGGCTCGGTACTTCGCTACGACGGTATCTCGTGGCGTCGTCAGACGGCACCTGTGTTTGCCGTATTGCGGGCGGTCTGGAGTGCGGCCCCGGGTTTCCATTTTGCCGTTGGTGAGCGGGGCTCAATTGTGCGTTCGTCCGGCGACGAGTGGCTGGCCCAGTCCAGCGGCACAACTCAGTTTCTCCGTGCGATCTGGGGGACCGGGCCCGAGAATATTTATGCGGTTGGCGACTCCGGCACCCTGCTCCACTTCGATGGTGGCCGGTGGAGAAGCGAGAATGCACCGACACTCCGTCGCCTGCGTGCTATCTGGGGCACAGACGCGTCAAACATCTTTGCGGCAGGCGACGCGGGGACGGTGCTTCGGTACGACGGTGCAGAGTGGAAGACGAACGCAGTCCCGACCGGGCGCGACATCCGGGCAATCTGGGGGCGCAGCCCAACGGACGTCTACTTCGCAGCGGACAGTGGTGTCATGCTTCGATATGATGGCGCTGGGTGGCACGCTGTTGCGGCACCTGCGGTGCCTCTGCCATTTGGAATGGCAGGCGTGCGTGGCACCACCAGTCTCATAGTTGTAGGCGAGTCCGGCCGGATCTTCGAAAGCCGCTGACGCAAAGGCTCCGCTGACGAAGAGGCTCCATTACCGGAGCCCCTTCGTCAGTGCGCGGGATGGCGAAGCTCTAGCCCCTCAGCTTCCGATAGATGAAGAGAATAATTATCGCTCCCAGAATAGCCGCGATGAATCCGGCACTCTGCCCATCTGAATACCACCCCGTAAGGCGACCGAGGAAGGTACCGACAAAGGCACCGGCGATGCCGAGCAATGCGGTAATAATGATGCCACCAGGATCCTTGCCGGGCATAATCGCTTTGGCAATAGCGCCAACGATCAGGCCTATAATGGCTGTCCACAACAGACTCATAACCAAAACTCCGTTCTGGTGAGGTAGGTTGCACGATGCGTACCGTGCGCAGGCAGTTGCAGCTGCGGAACCAGATTCGCGGCTGCAACACTACCGACTGGTCGGGCCAGCCAGGTCGTACATAACTCAGCCAACCACGTGTGTCGGTACCTCTGGAAACTACGTCCCCGGTTCCGGAAAGTGTCAAGAGCTCCCCGGGATCTGTCTGCCGCAGCATGCTCAAAGGCACCTCATTACCTCACAGAAAGCACGGGTCCGGTTATTCCCAACCGTGCCGCCACGGAAGTATGTTGTCATACCAGCGGCTTTCGCACACAGCCTGACCTCATTAGCCGCTCCAGTTCCTTCCGAAACCTCCTCCCGTAACCTCCGCATCATGGAGTTGCTGTAATGTCCGTAAAGGTCCGTCTTTCAGCGATGATGTTCCTGCAGTACTTCGTCTGGGGCGCATGGTTCGTCACGCTGGGCACATACCTGGGTGAAACGCTCAGGTTCTCAGGTACGCAGATAGCAAGCGCATTTGCAGCAACGGCGATAGCGGCCATCGTTTCTCCGTTTTTCATGGGGACCATCGCCGACAGGTTCTTCGCCAGCGAGAAACTCCTGGGAATACTCCACCTGATCGGCGCTGTGCTCATGTACATGCTGTCGAAACAGACAGAGTGGTCCACTTTTTATCCGATACTGCTTCTTTACGCGCTCTGCTTCATGCCGACGCTGTCGCTGAGCAATGCGGTTGCGTTCCACCACATCGAGAACAGCGCGCGCGACTTCCCTGTCATCCGACTGCTTGGCACAATCGGCTGGATTGTTGCGAGCGGCTGGATCGTGAGTCTTCTGCTCCACGCCGAGCGTTCATCATCTGCGATGCAGGTAGCGGCTGGTGGTTCGATAGTGCTGGGTTTGTTTGCGTTCACGCTTCCCCACACGCCACCCAAGTCTGCCGGTGCACCATTCAACTTCAGGGACGCCATAGGTGCTGACGCCCTGGTACTGCTTAAGAACTGGGATTTTGCGATCTTTGTTCTGGGTTCGTTCCTGCTTTGCATCCCGCTTCAGTTCTACTACTCCTTTGCGAACCTTTACCTGACGCAGATCGGGGCCCCCAACCCTGCGTTTATTCAGAGCTTCGGACAGTGGTCTGAGGTTGGTTTCATGCTTCTGTTGCCGCTGGTACTGCGTCGCGCAGGTATCAAGGTGATCCTGCTTGTAGGCATGTTGGCGTGGGCGCTGCGTTATTTCGCATTCAGCTATGGCAATGCGGGCGACGGGATGTGGCTGGTTTATACCGGTATCCTGTTGCACGGCCTCTGTTATGACTTCTTCTTTGTTGCGGGGCAGATTTACACCGACGAACGCGCAGGCCCGAAGGTGCGTGCTGCTGCACAGGGGATGCTAAATCTCGTTACCAACGGACTCGGCTATTTTGTGGGTGCCTTTGTATCCGGAATAGTTGTAGACAAGTATTCCTCACCCGGAGTTGGAGGTGCTATTGATCACGACTGGATGACCATCTGGCAGATCCCTGCGTTCGGCGCGTTGGCTGTGTTCATCGTGTTCCTGATCATCTTCCGTCCGTCGGGGAACAAAGCGCCAGCGGCTTCGTGATGCATACCCACGCCCCGGTACTTCTCGAGGCGTGCGTTGACACGGTAGCTGGCGCGGTCGCAGCTGTTGCGGCCGGTGCAGACCGGATAGAACTGTGTGGCCCGGGGGACGGCGGCACTACGCCGTCCCCCGCAGTCATCGAGCGTTGCAGAGACGCTGTGTCAGTGCCGCTTCATCTTATGGTGCGGCCAGCGGGCCAGGATGGATTCATTTACTCCGATGAAGAATTGGCACATATGGTCGAGGCCATTGATGTCGCACGCAGTGCAGGGTGCGACGGGGTTGTCTTCGGTGTGCTGGAGCGCTCAGGGAGAATCGCGGAGAGCGAGACTTCCATGCTGGTAAAGGCGGCGACAGGTCTGCACAAAGTATTTCATCGCGCTTTCGACCAGACACCCGACAAACTTGCGGCCATCGAAACACTGAAACGCCTGTCGATAGACTCAGTACTGACCTCCGGCGGTGCCCCTACGGCACTGGAAGGAGTTGCAGTACTGCGCGAAATTACAGTGGCCGCAGGCACTGCGCTTTCGGTTATTGCGGGCGGGCACGTCCGGGGAGACAACGTGCGCCAGATAGTTGAAGCAAGCGGAGTACGTTACGTACACGCGAGAGGAACCGAAAGAGGAACCGAAAGAGGAACCGAAAGAGGAACCGAAAGAGGAACCGAAAGCAGCATCATCAAAGCAATCTCCACAGCCCTGAACTCCAAAAAGGCGGGACTATGAAATTCCTTATGAAGCATCAAATGAGGCACACAATGAGGCACACAATGAGGCACACGATGAGGTACACGATGAGGTACTCAATGAAACGCCCATTGGCTTGCCTGACTGCAATTGCAGTATCCCTTACTGCCATGCCGAATGTATCGCACGCACAGTCGCCACAGGCCCAATCACGCTATTCCGTGATTCCGAAGCCCGTGAAGCTGACGCCTGCAGCCGGAGAGTTCCGGATTACATCATCGACTGTAATCACTGCCGACCCTGCTTTCGTCAATGTGGCGCGGATGTTCGCCCGTGATATCGCCGGCCCAACGGGCTTCTCGTTGCCCGTTACAGGCACGGGTGCTGCACCGGCTGCCAACGCACCCTATATCAGGCTTGTCCGCGACGCTTCTCTCAGTACGCTGGGAGACGAGGGGTATCAGCTTGCAGTACGCCCTGCCGGGATCACAGTACGGTCCGCGGGCGCTGCCGGTGCCTTCTACGCATTGCAAACTGTCCGACAACTTCTCCCGGCAGACATTTACCGTAGCGCTCCAATCGGGAATACTTCGTGGATTGTGCCGGCAGTGGATATCGAGGACACTCCCCGCTTTGGATGGCGTGGTATGCATCTGGATGTAGTGCGTCACTTCCAGCCCAAGGAATTCGTAAAGAAATACATCGACCTGCTTGCAATGCAGAAGATGAACCGCTTTCATTTTCATCTGACTGATGATCAGGGGTGGCGCATCGAGATACTCAAGTATCCAAAGCTCACAGAAGTTGCGTCCTGCCGCGCACAGACCATGGTGCCACCATACATGAGTGATCCGGCCAAACGCGTTTACGATGGCAAGCCTCACTGCGGCTTCTATACGCAGGACGATATTCGCGAGATCGTTGCCTATGCAGCTGAGCGCTTTGTAACTGTGGTCCCCGAAATTGAAATGCCCGGGCATGCTCAGGCTGCTGTTACGGCGTACCCTTCACTCGGTGTGAACCCGGACACGCAACTGACAGTCATGGAGTTCTGGGGTGTCAGTGAGCACATCTTCAACGCCGAGCCTGCAACGATCACCTTCCTGCAGGATGTGCTGACAGAAGTGCTTGCGCTCTTCCCTTCTGAGTTCATTCATGTCGGTGGCGATGAGGCCGACAAGAAGCTCTGGAAGACGAGCCCACTGATTCAGAAGCGGATCCGTGATCTTGGGCTTAAGAATGAGGATGAGCTTCAGAGCTGGATCATCCGTCAAATGGATACTTTCCTTACGCAGCGTGGCCGGCGGTTACTCGGCTGGGATGAGATCCTTGAGGGCGGACTCGCAGAGAATGCAACAGTGATGTCGTGGCGCGGGTCGGCTGGCGGAATTACCGCTGCACGTTCAGGGCATGATGTTGTAATGGCGCCGAACACACACACCTATTTTGACTACTACCAGTCGCGTGACCGGACAAAGGAGCCGCACGCCATTGGTGGTTTTATCCCGCTGGAGCTGGTGTACAGCCTGAACCCTGTGCCGGATTCACTTACGGCTGAACAGGGCAAGCATATACTCGGTGCGCAGGCCCAGATCTGGACTGAGTACATCACCAACCCAAAGCATGTTGAATACATGGCCTTTCCGCGTGCGAGCGCACTCGCAGAGGTGGTGTGGACACCGATGGACCGGAAGGACTACGCGGACTTTCTTGTGCGTCTGAACGCACATCTCAAGCGCCTGGATGCCCTTGATGTGAATTACCGGCGACCCGATCAGTGACGGGCCGCCGGTAATACCTGCGTGCAGTGTGGAGCTCTGAGTTCAGCGCGAATTCAGGGCTTCCACTTGCCTCTGGCAACTACCGGAACGAAGGAATCGACAGAGCGCGGCGGGAATGTAAGTGTACGCCCGAGTTCTGCACTCATGTACGAAGCCATCAGCATACGTACAACATCAAGGCCGTCGTGCCATGTAAGGAGCGGTTTCTCCTTACCCAGGAAAGCGCGCACAAAGTGCCGGTCTTCGGCCTCATAGCCGTATGCTGCGGCTTCGTTTGCTATCACCGGCATCTGACCGACTTCAGCATTCTGTTTCTCCACCAGATCCTCACCGGCCTTTCCTTTCACTTCACGCGAGAAGAAGAGGTTGAGCCCCGGGTTCAGTGTGTCCCACTTCATTGAATACTCCGGTCCCAGCAGCTCGGCACTGAGCCTGAGGCCGGGCCCGACAAAGGACCAGCTTGTCGTGGCTTCACCGATAGCAGTGTATCCCTCAGGGGTTTCGAATTCCACCGTCACACTGGCAAAGTCTTCGGCTGGTGTTTTGCGGTAGTCAACACCCATCGATTTCTTCAGCTTGGCTGCATACTCCTTGCGCGTGAACTTGAGCGATGCGATGTGTCCGGTAATCCGCTTTGGAGTAATGGTACGAAGAGACTGGTCGGGAGGAGTGAGCAGCTGTCGTACGACAAGCAGCGAATGGCACATCATATCGTTGAGGACTCCGCCGCCCTGCAACGCGCCGTTCCAGAACCATGGCATATGTGGTCCGCTGTGCTCTTCGGCGGCGCGGGCCAGATACGGGCGTCCCGTTGTTGCAGCGCCGCGCTTCCAGATGAGTGCGTGACCGGTGGCTACCTGCGGCGAGAAAGCCTGGTTCTCGAGGTAGCCGTGCATGATCCCGGCCTTTTCAACAAGCTTCAGAATGTGCTTGGCTTCGGACACAGTGCGTCCGAGTGGTTTCTCGCAGGCAATACCGCGCAGCTTGCCCTTCCCCGATGTGACAGCGGCGCATATTTCCTCGACGTTTTCAATACGCGCATGGTTGGGCCCGTTAAGCCAGATAGCATCGATAGCGGGGTCGGCAACCATGTCGGTAATACTTTTGTAGGCGCGTGCGCTTCCGATATCCAGCTCTTTGCAATAGCGGGCTGCCGAGGCGGCGTTTCTGGGGTTTGGACTCCAGACGCCAAGAACATCAGCATCGCGGACAGCCCGGAAGGCCTGCATATGGAAGCGGGCGTTGAAGCCGGAGCCAATAAATCCAACACCGAGTCGTGACGAAGACATACGATTCTGGGATAGTGTAAAGTCCCGGGGCAGCGTACTGCGCTATGGTGCGGCACCCTGTCCAGGATCATGGATCGGGAAGGAACAAGGAAGTTATCCAATCGCCCGCCGTTGCGTTACTCCCTGCGTCGCGTTGTCACCGCGGGCCTGGGAACTTATCCCGGAGATCCCCGACCGTATTGCCATCCCGGGGCGGATTGCACCACATTAGCAAAGCACAAGCTTTTCCTCTTTTCCGGATCCACCTTCATGAAATCCGTTCTTATCCGCGTCGTTGCACTCGCTGCGTTCGCTCTGGGCACACCTTGTTTTACTGCTACAGGCGCGTTGAACGCACAGCCGGGCGACTTTATCCGCGTCCGGGTTGATGATTCCCGCAACAGGTTATTCCTCGAAATCCCCGCCGCGCAACTGAATCGGGATCTGCTGTATCAGAACACGCTCGCAACAGGAATGGGTACTTCGGGCGGACTGGACCGCGGACAGGTGGGCCAGAGCGTGGTTGTGCGGTTCGAGAAGCGGGGGGCACGTGTACTTATGGTGCGCAACAATCTGAATGTGCGGGCGCCGGAATCAAACGCTGCCGGGCAGCGCGCAGCGGCCGAAGGCTTCCCGCGGTCGGTCACCGCCTCGTTTCCAATTGACAATGAGCGCGATGGCGTTGTGACAGTCGATGCGACTTCATTCTTTTTGTCGGACACATATGGAATTGCAAGCTCGCTCCGATCGGGGCAGCAGGGTGGCAGCTACAGGGTCGACGTCAACCGCAGCTGGCTGGATACGTCGCGCACGAGGTCGTTCACTGCAAACGCTGAGATACACGCGGTCCTGACGTTTGTCAGTGATGCTCCGGCAGCAGCTATGCGCATAGCACCGGATGCCGGTGCGGTAACCTTTGAGCTTCACCATTCGCTGGTATCATTGCCCTCTGAAGCAGGCTTCCGTCCGCGCCCTGCTGATCCGCGCGCCGGTTTCTTCAGCACGATGTTCACAGACTTCTCGCAGTCGCTGGAGGAGCTCTACCGCAGTGGATTCGCCAATCGCTGGCGCCTTATCCCCAGGGATACAGCGGCCTACCTGCGTGGTGAACTTGTAGAACCTGTCACACCGATTACTTACTATCTGGATCCAGGGATACCTGAGCCGTACAGGACCGCGTTCATTGAGGGTGGCAACTGGTGGAGCCGGGTATTTGAAGCGGCTGGATTCAGGAATGCATTCCGGGTACTCGATCTTCCGGCTGGCGCAGACCCGATGGATTCACGCAATACGATGATTTACTGGGTAAACAGAAGCGCACCCGGGCCATCTGTCGGGCCAAGCCAGACTGACCCGCGGACCGGTGAGATTGTACGTACAGTTGTGCGACTCGATTCGTGGCGTTCGCAGATCGACTTTAACATTTATGCAGGGCTGGTGCCGGCAGCTGGCCCACGTGGTCTGGATCTGACTGCGGAAGAGTTTGCAATGGCGCGCCGGCGTCAGCATGTTGCCCATGAAATCGGTCATACACTCGGGCTTCAGCACAACTACATTGCGGCGTCACAGGGCAGGAGCTCTGTCATGGACTACCCGGTGCCATTGATAAGCGTCCGCGCGGATGGGTCGATCGACATTAAAGACGCATACCGTGCCGGACCGGGTGCGTGGGACTCACTTGCTATCCGCTACGGATATACCTGGTTTCCTGACACGGCATCAGAGCGTGCAGGTCTTGCGAAGATTATCGCCGAAGGGATCAGCAGGAACGTGCGCTTCATACCGGATCAGTATGCAGGTGCGGGTGGCTCAATGCCCACCGTAACCCAGTGGGTTGAAGGGAGCACCATGTTCGATGCAGTCGAGCGGACTTCAAAGCTGAGACGCCATCTGATTCAGAACTTCGACGAGCGCGCCATCAAGCCTGGTGAGCCGATGCATCTGCTTAACATGCGTTTTGCGCATGTGTATCTGCACCACCGGTATTCGCTGGCCGGATTGGTCAAGACAATCGGTGGCATGGAGTTCACCTTCGCAATGCGCGGTGATACACAGATACCGACACGGATCATTCCAGCGGCAGAGCAGCGCCGTGCACTTACAATGGCGCTCGACGCGATCCAGCCAGCTGAGTTAACTGTACCTGAACGTATCGTCGCGATGATTCCTCCCGCCCCACCGGGCTTTAATACGCAGTTCTCCTGGATTGCGAGCAGCGGAGGGACGGTATTTGATCCGGTTACACTGGCTGGTGGCCTTGCCACGGAAGTGATCAAGGGGATCCTCGATCGCACGAGAGTTGCAAGGCTGATCCTTTTCCAGGCACGCGATCCACAGGTGCTGACGCTCGACCAGGTAATAGGAGAGATTGTATCACGCACCTGGGGAGTGCCTGTGCCAGCTGACGTTTCACAGCAGGCCGTGTTGCGTGCCTCGCAACGTGCGGCGCTGGATGAATTGCTTGACCTTGCCGGCGACACGCGCACAATTCCGGACGTCCGTGCGGTTGCGTACGATCAACTTCGGCAGCTCGACGGCCGGTTGGGTGCACTGGGGCCGGTTGCGCAGCCGGTGCAACGGGCGCATGTGGAGTTGGCGCGTCGGGACATCGCGCGCTTCATGGCCGGCGAAGATGTGCCTGCGACCAGACCACGCTTCCCGGTGATTACACTCCCGTGGCCGTAATGTGATAGGCGCCTGCGCCAGGCGCTGACCACCCGTATTTCTTCTGCCCACTGCCCGCATGCGTCAAATGCTTGCGGGCAGTGTGGCGGCTCAAATCGTTACTACGCACAGCCACGCAGCAAAGGTCAATTCAGGCGGGCCAGGTCGTCAGGCATCCGGCGTGCTGCGATATACAATACCAGACTCAGCACAACCGCCAGAACCGGCACGACAAGGAACGCGCTGTGCAATCCGGATGCACGGGCTGCTTCGGTAACAGTTGTATCACCTACCGTTATCATGGCACGCTGTGCAAAGAAATCGCTTAGCATGCCGATCGCCACAGTACCGAATGCACCACCCAGCAGGTACATCCAGAAGAAATAGACTGCCATTGCTGTACCCCGAAGCTCAGGTCGGACCACATCGTGGATGGCAGCGTAAGTGGTGACGTAGTAGCTGTAAATGAAGAACCATCCCGCGGCTATCAATAGTGCAAACGCCAGTACACTCCCGGGCTTCACGAGAAGTGCTGCTGCGATGAAGGGAGCAGAGAAGAGCACCGCCAGTGCGCCCACATAAAGGCGTGCATGTGCACCGCGGTTCCGTCTCACACGGTCGGCTATAACTCCCGTTGCCATCAGACTGAGCGCGCCAACCGCACCTGGCATTGCGCCACCCAGCAGCGCGGCCTTCGCTATTGACAGCCCGTGGTATCTCATGACATACGCAGGCAGAAAGGCGCTCACAGCGTAGGTGACGAAGTTGTGAAGTGCACCTGAAATAATGAGCCATCGCAGCGTTGGAATGCGCCACAGCTCTCCCCAGGGAGACCTGTGCGTATCGCCAACTGCGGTGACAGCGCTACGGTTGTCCGCAATACGCGAAATCAGAATAGCCAGAAACACACCCGGGAGCACTGCAACCAGAAACGCAGCACGCCACCCTGCTTCGCGCGCAACTGCACCACTCACTACGCTGGATACCATAATACCAACGGGCAGCCCCAGCATGAACAGCGAGATAGCCCTTGCGCGTTGCTCAGACGGAAAGAGATCACCGATCAATGAGTTGGCAGCCGGCGCACAGGTGGCTTCACCTGCACCTACACCCATGCGCGCCAGAAACATCGACCAGTATCCCCATGCCACCCCTGTGAGTGCGGTGAATGCACTCCATACGGCCACACCGCCGGCCAGCAGCCTTGTGCGCGACACAGTATCTGCAAGCCGTCCCAGCGGGAGGCCCGCCATGGCATACAGCAGAATGAATGCAGTGCTCATCCACCCGAGCTGCGTATCGCTCAGGCCCCACTCGAGGCGGACGGGCTCAGTTACAACAGCCAGTATCTGCCTGTCGTAGAAGTTCAGAAAATTGACAAGGAACAGAAGTACAAGCAGATACCTCTGGTTCCGCGGTGCGCCACCAGCGCCGTCACTCATAAATACAGGCTTGGATGCACGTATTCAATGCAGTGCTGTGTGCAGAGAGCAACGTGCACAGAACAACGTGCACAGAACAACGTGCAGAGAGCGATGTGCTGCACCTGCCTCACTGTTACTGCGTCGCAAGTGCACGCAACAACCGATCTGAGTAGCGCACGAGGCTGCCAAAAGATAAAAGCGAAATCCGTTCACCTATTCCGTGCGCTCTGTCGTATTCACCGTCGTCCAAAAACAACCCGGAGACCCCGTACGCCGGGATACCAGCGTTGCGGAACCAAAGAGCATCCGTTGCACCTGTTTCCATGTAGGGGATAACCGGTACCGTACCGTATTCCGCTGCAATTATCCGCTCCAACAACTCAGCGAATCCCCGCTCTGGAAGCGTCACGTCGCTGGGCACAGCAGGCGAAATCACTGTTACAGTAACAGCAGTGTCTGAAATTGCTCTGCGGATTGTCTCCACCACATCCGTCTCAGCTGTGCCTGGAAGCAATCGACAGTTCACTGTAGCTGTTGCGAGCGGCGGAATGGCGTTGGGCGCACTCCCGGCTTCAAGTATCGTCGTAACGCACGTGGTACGGAGCTGCGCATTGAGGTGTGGATCGGCCAGCACCGTTGCAAGCGACGCAGAATCCGCGGTCTCACGCGCCAGCTTTGCCATTGCCGCTGATATCCCACCTTCGCGCAACGGCGCTGTCTTGGCAAAGTACTCACGCATCAGTGGACCGATGCTTACCGGAAATGTCAGAGTCGAGATCCGGTCAACTGCGCGCGCGATATTGTAAATCGGATTGGGCCCGCGCGGCACAGAGCTGTGCCCCCCCATTCCGGATGCACTCAGCGCCAAATCCAGATAAATCTTTTCAGCTACCTGAATCGAAAACGACCGTACTTTGCCGCCCTGCAGCGTGGAGCCACCGGCATCCAGGTTCAACACATATTCCGCGTCCACCAGATCGCGACGATTCGCAAGCAACCACTGCACACCGTTGTCAATATCAGTCTCCTCGCCGGCCGTAAGCGCGAGGACTATATCGCGTTTGGGCACAACACCTTCCTTCCGGAGCGCGAGCATCGCTGCTACAGCCGCGGCAGCCGGCCCTTTATCATCGAGGACACCGCGGCCGTACAGATAACCATCCACCTCCGTCAGCACCCATGGGTCAGTCGTCCACCCATCCGGAGGCGCCTCCACCACATCAAGGTGTGCGTTCAGAAGAATCGGTTTGGCTTGTGTACTGCCACGCCAGCGAACAACCAGGTTGCCGCTCTTTTCATTGGGGCCGATCACCATTACATCGGACTTATCAAACCCTGCGCTCCGGAACATAGCTGCCAGCGAATCGGCAAGCGGCGTGGTCGCACCTTCAGACGCCGTAGTGTTCGATGCCACCATCCGCGCGAGGATTGCGCGCGTAGCGCTTATCAGTGCAGTCGGATCTGCGGCCGAAGCGCTCTGCTGTGCCGCTGCCGGCTGCGACAACAACACAGCAAGGCAGAAGCACAGCACTCGGTAATTCACTCTGCTGCTCTTACGAAACGCCGATGTGCTTCAGTACTTCCGGCGGGCACCCGTCCCATGCGGCACGGGGGACGTTGCCAATGTAGCCCAGATCCGTGACGCCGATCCTGCTCGAAAAGAACCCGCTTGCAGTCAGGTCGCGGAATGCACTGAAGAAACGCACACCGGCATCAAGCCCGGGTTTGGCTTTTGCCGGCCAGGCAATGTCCTCGACAATCTCAATCCTTTGCGCGTCAGAGATATCCGGGAACGGTTTCCGGAACCGGCTGCGCGATTCATTGTTGAGCCAGCCCAGTCCGTCGCGCATGCGCGCCTGATTGCCGGTATAGTTGATCATTACGAAGTCCATGAACTGCGGCACTCCGGCCTCTGTGGCACTCCCCGACCGCTCGTCCCGCGGAATCACTATATCGGCGAGCACCAGAACAGTGCGCCACTCAAGCGGCGTAAAAAACTCAGGCTTGAAGTCCTTGAGACTTACAGTTCCACCGGCCGTTGCCTTGACAGTCTGTTCGGCGGCATCTGCACACCCTTCAGCCGTAAGAACCCACGCACCAAGCGGCAGCGTGGCAAGCAACTTGACTACATCGCGCCTTTCCATCAGACCGTCCCCGCTTTACGCTGTTCGGTTATGTACTCGGCGGTGCGCATCGCGAGCGCAAGGATCGTCCACGTGGGATTCTTGTCTGACTGCGATACAAACGGACCGCCGTCTGTCACGAAGAGGTTCTTACAGTCCCACGCCTGACAATTGGAGTTGAGAGCCGAGTTGCTTTCCCTGCTTCCCATCCGGACAGTGCCGAGTTCATGAATTATCTGGCCGCCAGTGGATATTCCATAGCCTTGCTCACGTGTCGGCATTGGATTGAACACTTCACCACCCATCTCCGCGATAAGTGAACGGAAAGTCTGCTGCATGTGCCGCACCTGATTGTACTCGTGATCGGTCCATGCAAAGTGGAACCGCAACACCGGTATCCCCCACTGGTCCGTCTTTTCGGGATCTATATCGCAATAGGAGTTTTCGTTCGGAATCATCTCTCCACGCCCGGAAAAGCCGATGGTGGTGCCCCAGTACTTGCGGTAGCTGTCCTTGAGTGATGCACCATATCCGCCACCATCGGGGTATCGCTGAATCCCACCCATAAAACCGTAGCTCGGCATGCCGAGTCCGCCCCACACTTCTATGTGGTAGCCGCGGGGGAAGTCCACGTTCTTCCGGTCGACCCACCACGGCATGTAGATATGCCCGCCTCCAACGCCGTCGCAGTTATGTCGCGGCAGCTGTTCCATCGCTGGGATATAGCCTGCGACATCGGTGCCTGTGGTATCGGTCAGGTATTTGCCAACAACACCACTGGAGTTGCCAACACCATTTGGATGTCGCGATGATTTTGAGTTGAGCATGATCCGGCTGGACTCGCAGCTGGAAGCCGCCAGTATGACAATGCGGCCGCGCACATGTTCATCTTCACCGGTGAGTTTATTGACATAGCTGACACCGGTGGCGAGCCCGTCGCTTCCTGTTGTGACTTCACGTGCCATCGCATTTGTAATGACAGTGAGCCGGCCGGTAGCCTGCGCAG
>CAZDMG010000011.1:27756-38076 GCA_964506655.1 uncultured Gemmatimonadaceae bacterium | reverse complement strand
TAACAATCCCTGCAGGTATCGCTGCGATTGGCGACCCACCACCGACAGCGCGATGTGCTGCCAGAGGAAGCGCCAGACCAGCCAACACAGCCGCTACGCGGCCTATGTAATTTGCGCCGCGCTGAAGCACTGGATTACCCAACGCATTTGCAACGCGCAAACCATGCTTCCACCCGGCATCCAGCGCCCATATCCGGAGGCCGACATGCCCCAGGTTATAGACGATCAGGAACCCCAGTGCAACAACCCACGGCCCCGCTCCGATACCGAAAAGGAAAAGGGCCATGAGAGAACAGGCGGGCAACCATGCCGTCCACACCAGCCGGTCTCCCACAGAACCAAGCGGTCCGCAAAGCGTTTTGCGAAACCGATCGATACGCTCCGGTGGCTCCCGGTCCAGTTCGACGCGTGCCAACGCGCCGATTGCCAGCCCGGTGAGGTAAGGATGCGCATTGAAATATGCACTCTCCCGGGCCAATGCTGCACGGTATTCCGGGTTATCCTCCGCACTGGCTTTGTTGCCGCGTAGTTCACGGAGCGCAGGCTCCAGCGCGAAGCCCATCCCGTTGCCGATCATGAGCTCATAGTTCCAGGACCCCTGGATCGTGAACCCTCTGAGGAGCATGTTGGCCCTGAGAGCGGGCTTAAGGCGGGGTGCCGGGTTATCCACGGAGCATCACCACGGCAGTACCTACTGCCAGTGCAGCCAGAAAGAGCCGACGGGTCCCGGAAATGGCATGAAAGTTCTTCCAGACTGCAGCGGCTGCCACTGCGGCAAAGCTGGTAACAACGAAGCCGAGTGTGATGTTGCTGGGAAGAGACCAGACATCCTGTGCAGCTTGCGCCACCAACCGCCCAATAATGAGCGCTGTTGCGCCCAGCAGAACGCCGCGTAACAGGTCGGCACCCAGGCCAAAAAGGTGGAGTCCGACTACGGTGCGCGGGTTACCCTGGGCGAGCTGCTCGCGCTTACGGTTGACCATCCAGCCGATGATCTGCCGGTGCCTGACCATCGTCCACCCACCGATCCATGCGGCTCCAATTCCAACAAGCAGTGCAAAGACCAGATCGGCGGCATGCGGGACAGCTGCTCCTGCGGTACCGTGGGCTGCCACAGCACCGGCCGCGACGGAAGCACTCCCCCATTCGGGGTAGCGGGAGGCCCCAAACGGAAGCGCCTCAAGCGCCAGGCACTCGAGCGCAGCGCCACACACCAGGCCAGCCATAGGAGCGCCGACAACAGCGCCCCCCAGCGTCGCCGCGACAATCGGCCGCGAGTACATGGCCTGCGGAAAGCTTACCACATCGAGTCCAGCGACCCCCGCCATCAGAGCCAGGGGCACCAGGTCGGCCCGGAGCGCAAGTAAGTCAATCACTTACTTGCGTCACCCGCCAGGAGGTCGGCAAGAGAGACCTTGGGTGAGGACGGCACGTCCTGAGCGGTTACCTCTACACCGTGGCCCGCAAGCGACTTGAGCGCTTCTTCCTCATCGGGGCTCAGAAATACGTAGCGCAACTTGGGTGATCGCCCCGGTGAGTGATGGATCCCTCCCACGTTCACTGAACGGATCGTACCGTCGCCGCTCTCTACAAGGCGCTGCATTGTGTTGATGCAGCCCGTAAGGAGGATTCCCGTGCGAGCGTCAGCTTCGTACTCAGCCAGCTTCCCCGCCGCTGATTCCACGGAATGGAAGTACACCGGCATATCGGACGGGACGCCCAGGTTGTACAGCTCCTGCTCCCAATCCGAAACTGCCACCTCGTCGTCAACGAGCACTATGAAACGCGCATTGAGCGGCTGCCCCCAGCCTACCACGACCTGACCATGAATCAGTCGGTCATCGATACGCGAGAGCCGTATCATGCCGCTGCACCGTGCACGGCCATCGCCTGGCGCGCGGTCTCAAAGGACGCCCTTGCTGCGGCTACAGGGTCTTCCCCGTCGCGCATGGCGAAGTCGAGGAGCATTGGCACGCTGGCGCCGGTTATCAGCACCAGCTCCGGGCGCTCACGCATAAGTCGCCTGGCGGCCATAGTGCAACTACCGGCCGGCAGGTCGGTAAAAACGACGCGGGCTCCGTTCTCGTCGAGTGAATCGCTGATTGCACGGGCTATGGCGTCGGCAGCCAGATCGCCGTTGCTCAAAGTGGCAAAGACAGCACCTCTACCCGTGATCATCTGAACAGCACTTACAACTCCGGACGCGAATGTCCCGTGTCCTGCCACCACTGCCCGCACTGATACCGTTGACGCGTCACTCATTCATCGTCCTCCTGGAGATAACGCCTGACCGCAGAACTCCGACGCATCTCTCCGATGAGTCGTTCGTTAAACGCGGTTGCACCATCGTAGCCACGATAATAACGCAGGAGATGGTTCATGGCGATAACCTCAGCGATGACCGTGATGTTCTTGCCGGGATTCAGAAAGATGGTTATCTGCGGGACTTGAACGCCAAGTATAGTGGTGGTTTGCACGTCAAGCCCCGTCCGTTCTACATGCGACTGCCCATCCCACTCTTCAAGCACAACGACAACTTCGACCCGCTTCTGCTGCCGGACGGCGTGAATGCCAAAAATTGCCGGGATGTCCAATAATCCGACACCGCGGATCTCCATGAAGTGCTGCTGCAGCTCATGGCCCCGACCAATCAGGACGTCGTTTCCGCGCCGCGTAACCAGCACCAGGTCGTCGGCAACCAACCGGTGCCCACGTTCGACGAGATCCAGAATGCACTCGGATTTGCCGATTCCGCTCTTGCCCGTAAATAGCAGTCCTACACCGGAGACATCAGCCAGCGAGCCGTGCAGCGTTGTGCTGGGCGCAAACTCGTCTGCCAGGTACGGTTTGAGAAGCTTGTAAAACGCCGATGTTTTGAGCCGCGACCGGATGACCGCCACACCGGCGCGTTCGGCCAGCTCCATCATGGGTGCCGGGCACTCCAGCGACTTGGTAACGAACACGCATGGCACCGGGAAGCCGAAGAATTGCATCAGATTGGCGCGACGCTGCTCTTCGTTAAGCGAGTTGAGGTAGGTAATCTCGGTCTCGCCAAAGACCTGAATTCGCTGGTATGGGAACCGGTTTACATAGCCGGAAAGTACGAGCCCCGGGCTCGACGCCTCTGGGCTGGTCAACTCGCGATCCAGGCCGACCCCCGAACTGATCACCTCTGCCTCAAGGGTATCCCGCATGCGCGACAGGAGCCCCTCTACGGTGAATTTCTTGCTCATGGCACCTTCCCCTTGGGAGTGTTGCGCGATACTTCGACTACCTGAGCCAGATGCGCCGCTGTCTCGAGCGCAGCATTTTCCCAGGTAAAGCGAGTTGCGAAGTGACGTGCTGCAACTCCCATAGATTCAACAAGATCCCTGTTGAGCGCAAGATTTCTTATAGCAGATGCCATTGCTTCAACGTCCCCGTGTTTGACCAGAAAACCTGACACGCCGTGCTGAACGGATTCCCGGATTCCCGGTGAATCAGAGGCTACAACCGGGGTCCCGCTGGCAGCTGTTTCGAGGTTGGTGATACCCCAACCTTCCTTTGGCGATGCAAATAATGTGGCCCATGAACGGCGCAAGAGCGAGACCTTGGCCTCTTCGCTTATGCGGCCAAGGAAGGTGACGCGACTTGCAACGCCCAGCTGGGTGGCGAGCTTTTCGAGTTCGCTGCGGTATTCACCGGCACCGGCGATCTCGAGGGTGGCATCCGGCAAGTTCGCGGCTGCGAAAGCACGGATAACGATGTCCACGCCTTTGTACTTTTTGAGCCGGCCGAGGTATGCGAATAACGGTTTTGCGGAGCGTACCGCGGGCTCGGGAGTGAAATGAGTGGTGTCGATACCGGGGAAAATGACCCGTATCAGGTCGGGGGCGATCCCGCGGTGCACAAGGTCTTCCTTGGTACTCTCGCTGATGGCCTGGAATGGGAGGCCGCGATAGACATACGGGAGCGGACGCTCGGAGAGCCAGACTGCGGCCGCAAGCGGGGCTGCCAGTTCACGAAAGGCGGTAGGCCCGAAGAGGTGCGGCACCAGTCCGACTACCTGTTTCACATTCCAGCGGGCGGTGTAAAGGGGAATCTTGTTGATGTCCTCGACGAGTACATCGAAGTCCCTCTTCTGCAGGTGAGCGTTCCAGTAGCGCTGTGCCAGAAACGGCCACGTCTGACGTGTGCCGACACGGTGCACTTCGATACCATCCAGAGTTACACGCGGTTCGCACCCGGGCCAGCCGCCACAAAGCAGTACGACTTCGTGCCCAACGGCGGCGAGGCGTCCGAAGATTTCGTGCAGATGGATTTCAGCGCCGCCTGCCATCGGGTTTTCGCGACACTGCCAGTTGACGAGTGCTATCCGAAGGCGTTTCGTCGGGGCTCCCGCGATTGTTACCGCAGTTGCTGCTGCATCTTTCACAACTTGCCTGTGCGGCGCGCGTGAGCGTCCAGCACCCCGTTCACAAAGCGCGCACTGTGTTGCGTTCCGTATCGTTCTGCGAGTCGCACCGCTTCCTGAATCACAACGCGCACCGGTGTTTCACCACGCCTCAACTCAGCGGCACCAAGACGAAGTACACTCCGTTCAATGGCTCCCAGACGTTCGAGACGCCAGTTGTCGGTAACCAGAGCCATCTCAGCATCGATTTCAGCAGTATACTCAGCGACGGTTGCAACCAACCGCGACGCGAACTCGCGTTCGGCGGGCTCAACGGCGAGGTCATCGAACACATGAGACGCGATCCGTCGGAGCTGCTGTATGCCACGCAGATCGGCGGCGTAAAGTGCCTGGAGTGCGCGCGCCCGGCCCCGTGTTTCGAGGCGGTCGGCCCCGGCGCGCCCGCGGTGGTGCCGTACAGAACGCACCGGTTGAGCATCCGCGGGAGTCGGTCCATCCCAGAACGCATCGTCACGCAGATCAACTGTTGGCTTCATCGTCCTCAAAGCCATCCATGAAAGCCTGATCGTGGAGATCGAGCAGCTCCAGTGCAGCGAGTGCGGCGTCAACGCCCTTGTTGCCATGCGCGCCGCCGGCGCGTGCCAGTGCCTGCTCCATCGTATCAGTTGTGAGAAGGCCGAGTGTTACGGGGACGTCGAACTCACGGGCTGCGTCCATAAGGCCGCGTGCTGATTCACCGGCGACGATATCGAAGTGAGGAGTCTCGCCGCGGACAACTGCTCCCACTGCAACGACTGCATCGTAGCGCTCGGTCATGAGTGCGCGTCGTACTGTTATCGGGAGTTCCCATGCACCTGGAACCCAGAAGAGATCCACATCATCGAAGCGAACCCCCTGCTGTACCAGCGCCTGTATAGCGCCCTCTGCAAGCGGTGTCGTCACGCTCTCGTTGAAACGGCTTGCAACTATGGCAATCCGGCGTCCTTCCCCCTGGGGAATTCCTGTAAAGTCCGGCATCAGTGTTGGTCGGGTATGTCTGCTTATTCAGATGGCGAAAAGATGTCCCATCTTATCGCGTTTGGTTTCCAGATACAACGCGTTCTCTTCTGTGGAAGGTGCTTCCAGACGTACCCGTTCGCGGATAGTGAGTCCGTAGCCATCCAGGCCAACAAGTTTGCGTGGGTTGTTGGTAAGCACACGGATAGCGCGCGCTCCGACATCGATGAGAATCTGCGCACCGATGCCGTAGTTCCGGAGGTCTGCCTTGAAGCCGAGCCTTTCGTTTGCTTCGACGGTGTCAGCACCGTGGTCCTGGAGCTCATACGCTTTGAGCTTGTTGATCAGACCAATGCCCCGCCCTTCCTGATCCAGATACACAATTACACCTGCGCCTTCGCGCTGAATCATGCGCATGGCAGTTTCGAGCTGCCAACCGCAGTCACAGCGCTGCGAATGAAATACATCGCCTGTGAGGCATTTGGAGTGCATGCGAACGAGGACATCCTTATCCGGGTCGATCGTGCCGTACACAAGCGCAATGTGTTCGCGCGAATCAACATCGTTACGATAACCCAGGATGCGCCATTCACCAAAATTGGTTGGGAGGCGTGCTTCTGCCACCCGATGCACCAGGCGCTCGTTCTCAAGCCGGTGTGCGACGAGCTGCGCAATGGTAATGAAAGTCAGTCCGTTGTCTCTGGCGAACTTCTCGAGCTGTGGTCGGCGTGACGCGGTACCGTCCTTGTTTAGGATTTCACAGATCACGCCTGCCGGTTGCAGACCAGCCAGGCGGGCCAGATCCACCGCTGCTTCCGTGTGCCCCACTCTTTGCAGCACACCGCCGTCGCGCGCACGCAGCGGATGAATGTGTCCGGGGATACGGAGATCATTGCGCGTTGAAGCGGGATCGACTGCGACACGTATAGTGGTTGCCCGGTCTGAAGCGCTGATTCCTGTGGTCACACCGTAGCTGGCCGCAGCGTCGATGCTGACAGTAAAGGCGGTGTTCATCGACTCCTGGTTCGCTTCCACCTGATTACTGAGCCTCAGGTGATCTGCCCGCTCGTTGGTAATGGCGAGGCAGATCATCCCCTTGGCTTCCAGCATGAAGTTCACCATCTCAGGCGTGATGAGCTCGGCGGCGCACACCAGGTCACCTTCGTTTTCGCGGTCTTCATCGTCTGCTACCACCACCATGCGACCAGCTCTGATGTCTTCGATCGCCTGCTTTACAGTGCCGAATATGGAGGCGTTATCAGTGGCTGTGACAACTGCTGCCGAAGTGCGGGGCGTGTCAGCTGCGCCTGTTGCAGCTGTTGCGTGCATGGATGCTGCTGTGGTTGACGCGGACGAGTCCGGCGTCCTGCTTCCTGTTTTCATATAGTCGGAATACCCAGTGTGCTGATGTACGGAGCGATAAGTCTTTGCAGATGTTTCGCCAGTACATCGGCCTCTATGTTCACCGCGTCGCCTTCTTTGAGGGCGCCGAGGTTTGTGTGTTTACGTGTGAACTCAATGATCGACAGCTGCACGCCTGATGGCAGAAGAGCGTTCACGGTAAGGCTCACTCCATTCACGGTGATCGAGCCTTGCGGCGCCATAAGAGCGTTAAGCTCTCCGGGGAGTACGATATCGATGAGAAGCGCATCTCCGCTGGTAACAACGCTGGACACCTGTCCTGTGCCATCGACGTGTCCCTGAACGATATGACCACCGAGTCGGTCGCCAACGCGCAAGGCACGCTCGAGATTGACTGCGTCGCCTGCAGCGATCTGCCCGATGGTTGTTTTACCGATAGTAGTGTGTACCGCTGCACAGGTGAACCAGTTCCCGTGCCGGGGGGTTGCGGCGTTTGTACCGGCGTTTGTACCGGCGTTTGTACCCGAACTTGTACCGGCTGTGTATAAAGCCGTGTCGTGGGAGCCCGAGTACGTGCCGCTGGCGCGCACGGTAAGACAAACGCCATTTACAGCGATGCTCTCACCGTCGGTCAGTTCCGTGAACGTTGTCGCAATACGCAGTTCCAGACCGGCATCGGTGCTGACAGCATCGAGTACGTGCCCAACATCTGTGACGAGGCCGGTAAACATTCTTTGATCAGTCTTTGGAAACAGCGTAAACAGTCATGAGGTCGTCTCCCAGCTCGCGCCTGCCTACAACGCGTAGCCTTGGAGCCGCCCCGGGCGACGAAGCCGGATAGGATGCAAACGCAGCAAGTGCGCCTTCACCCAGAATTACCGGCGCCTGAAAGATAACCAACCGGCTAACCATTTCGCCCGTCATCAGCCGGGAGGCCACGGTGGCACCGCCTTCCACGAACAGGTGCCTTACCCCCCGTGTCCGGAGCGATTTCAGAGCCGCGCGAAGATCGGTGGCATGAAGAATCTCCACGCCATGCTCCAGTAAGCGGGCCTCCCTGTCCGGCTGGGAACCATCGGTAACCACCAAAACAGGAGCTTCTCCGACGGTCCTCACAAGAGCGGAACCAATAGGGAGTGTCGCTTCACGATCGAAGACCACCCTGAGCGGCGCGACCCGCGGTGTCACATCGCCCCGCACGGTGAGAAGGGGGTCGTCGGCAAGCACAGTCCCGGCACCGACAGCTATCGCATCCGCACCGGCCCGCTGCCTGTGCACTTCCCTGCGTGCGGCGTCTCCGGATAGCCACCGCCGACGCCTCGAAGCATCAACAAGCGCGCCGTCTATGGATAGCGCCAGCTTAAGTGTGACCCACGGCAAAGCGGCGCCGCTCATCGCATGAAAAAATGGAGCATTGAGTTCGCGCGCTGCCGCTCCCAAAAGGCCACCGCTTACATCTACACCAGCGTCTGACAGGTGACAAGCACCACCCTGCGCGACTGCATTTGGGTCTGGCGTTGCGTACACCACGCGCGAGATACCGGCTCTGATGACAGCATCACTGCAGGGAGGTGTCCGCCCATGATGATTGCACGGCTCAAGCGATACGTATAATGTCGCACCACGCGCTGCGTCTTTGGCGCTCGCAATTGCCATAACCTCAGCATGTGCTTCGCCATAGGCAGCGTGCCATCCTTCGCCCACAATATTGCCGTCGCGCACAAGCACAGCACCCACCATTGGATTCGGTGCCACCTGACCCCAGCCGCGCTCTGCAAGCTCAAGCGCACGACGCATCATGGATTCATCAGTTGCAGACCAGGAACTGTTGCTCATGATATCAGGTGCGGTTCGGGTATCACATCAGCGCGACAGCGAACGACCTGCGTTCAGCTCTCTGCCCCGTCGATCAGTACTTTGCCGGAGCCTGCGACAATGTCGCCCATCTCCCACGCACGAACGCCCGCTGCACCCGCAGCCGCAATTACTCCGGATGCCTCCGCAGGCGGCACAATGGCCACCATGCCGACTCCCATATTGAATGCGCGGAACTGTTCCATGCGAGCCACGTTGCCTGCCTCACCCAAAACTGTGAACAGCGACGGTATGCTCCATGTGGAAGTATCCACTTCCGCATCGAGAGTTGGTGGAAGAGCACGGTTGAGATTACCAGGGAGGCCGCCGCCGGTGATGTGTGCCATGGCATGCACTGAGGCCAATACCGGACTCAGGCTGCCAAGATACGACTTGTGTACCTGCAACAGGACATCCGCCACCGAAGCGCCGCCGCTGTCGGGAAACACATCGTGCACACCGAGCTTAAGCCGTTCGCTGACTATCCGTCGCGCAAGCGAATATCCATTTGTGTGCAGGCCGTTGCTTTCAAGACCTATAAGCAAGTCGCCTGCACGAACGTGCTCCTGACCCCGGACTTCCGACTCCTCAACCACGCCTACAATAAAGCCCGCGAGATCGTAATCCGGCGGCGTATAAACGCCTGGCATTTCTGCAGTCTCGCCACCGATGAGCGCGCAACCGTTTTCCCTGCAACCTGCTGCGACACCTGCAACAACTGCTTCTACAACTTCGGGCACAAGCACACCAAACGCCACGTAGTCCAGAAAGAACAGTGGTTTCGCGCCCTGAACCAGGATGTCGTTCGTGCAGTGATTGACAAGGCAGTGACCGATGGTATCGTTCCTGCCGCTTTCGATCGCCACTCTGATCTTTGTGCCGACGCCATCTGCACTTGCAACCAGCAAGGGTGATGTATACCCCTCGGGGACGCGGAACATGCCGCCAAAACCACCGAACGCACCGCGTGCACCGCTGGTAAGTGTTGACGCAACCAATGCCTTCATCCGCTGCTTGGCATCGTCTGCTGCATCGATATCGACGCCTGCCGACCGATAGCTCAGTTGCGAGTCATTACCCGATGACATCACAGCTCCACATCGAAAGCCACCAACCGCCTGAATTCCTCAACGCGGTGTTCAATCTCGCCACTTGAGACTTCCATGACTCGCGTATTGGAAAATTTTTCAACCGCAAACGAACCCATCGCGGAACCCACAACAACAGCTCTGCGCATGGAGTTGCCACTCAGATCGAAGTTGGATGCCAGATATCCGATGAACCCTCCGGCAAAGGAGTCGCCGGCGCCGGTTGGATCAAATACAGATTCCAGCGGATATGCTGGCGCATAGAAAATACTCTTGCCGTCAAACAGGAGCGCACCGTGTTCGCCCTTCTTGATGACCACAAAGCGCGGCCCATGGTGCATGATCCAGCGCGCTGCATGCACAAGATTTGCTTCATCCGACAGTTGACGCGCTTCGGCGTCGTTAAGGATGATCATATCGACCCTGCCAAGAAGCTGGATCAGTTCATCTCTTCTGGAGTCGATCCAGAAGTTCATGGTGTCGCATGCGACGAGCCTGGGGTTCTCAACCTGATCCAGAACCTGGAGCTGCAACCGGGGATCTATGTTGGCAAGAAATACAAACGGCGATCGTCTGAACTTCTCCGGAATACTGGGTTTGAAATCAGAGAAAACGCCGAGCTGGGTA
>CAZDMG010000011.1:0-27746 GCA_964506655.1 uncultured Gemmatimonadaceae bacterium | reverse complement strand
AAGTGTTTCAGCGGAATTGAGATCGTGCCGATAGCGCCCGCGCCATCTGAAACTTTTGCCTTGCACCTGCTGAAGCCCCGACAAATCAACTCCGCGCTGCGTAAGCGGCTGCAGCTTCTCCACCGGGTAGTCGTCACCAACCACTCCCACAAGCCGTACGGGAGCGAAGTGGGACGCTGACGCAGAAAAGTACGTACCGGAACCACCGAGCACCTCGGCGGCAGTACCGAATGGCGTCTCGACCGAATCCAGTGCGATCGATCCAACTACGAGTACAGCGTTGTCTATATGAACTGTCACATCCGCTCCGGCGCTGAGATTCCAAGGATACGCAGCCCGGTAGCGAGACCGATCTGCGCTGCACGGGCAAGAACGAGCCGCGCCTGTGTGATTTCAGGCGCTTCGCCAAGCACGTGGTGTTTGTGATACCACATATGAGCTGACTGCGCAGTTTCAAAGAGCCAGCTTGCAACGCGATGCGGCTCCAGAGCGTCTGCCGCCTGAGCAAGCACGCGCGGCAGGTCTATGATCTGCCGGGTTAACTCCTGCTCCGCCTCTTCCCTTAGCAGCGACATATCTGCGCCGTCGCCCGTAATGGACGTGGAGTCGATACCGCCGTTGCGGAATATGCCGCACATCCTGGCGTGCGCCATCTGGATGTAATAGACGGGGTTCTCTTCCGACTGACTGCGTGCAAGGTCAACATCGAACACGAGTTGTGAATCGCCCTTTCGCATCAGGAAGAAATAGCGGACAGCGTCGCGGCCCACCTCATCGATCAGATCCCTTACAGTGACGTATGAACCGGCGCGTTTGGAGATCCTGACTTCTTCACCGTTCTTTGTGACGGTAACCATCTGGTGCAGCACATACTCGGGATACCCCTCTGGTATGCCGATGCCGAGCGCCTGGAGGCCGGCGCGAACGCGGGTAGTAGTGCTGTGGTGGTCCGCACCCTGCACATTGATGGCACGCTTGTATCCCCGCTCCCATTTGGTAACGTGATACGCGACATCGGGCAGAAAGTACGTGAACTCACCACCCTTGGCAGCGCTCTTTCTCATGACGCGGTCCTTATCATCACCGAACGCCGTGGTCTTCAGAAAAAGTGCACCGTCTTCTTCGTAAACGTACCCTGACTTCTGCAGCGCCTTTACTGTTTCATCAACGCGGCCATCCGCATAGAGTGAACTTTCGAGGTAGTAGGTATCGAAGCGTACGCCAAAAGCCTGTAAGTCGAGATCCTGCTCATGCCTGAGCGCAGCAACGGCGAAACGGCGCATAGCATCCAGATCGTTCCCTTCGGCGTCGTCGCTGTTTTGACGCACATAGTTCGCAGCAATCTCGCGGATGTAATCACCCTGGTAGCCACCTTCGGGGACATCAACATCCGCGCCCGCGAGCTGCCGGACCCGCGCCTGCACCGAGAGCGCGAGGTTGGCTATCTGCGCTCCGGCGTCGTTGTAGTAGAACTCGCGATCCACCTGGGCTCCAGTGTATTCCAGAAGCGTGGAGATGGAGTCGCCAAGTGCAGCCTGCCGCCCATGTCCGACATGCAATGGCCCTGTTGGGTTGGCGGAAACAAACTCCACGACGATGCGCTGTCCGGCTCCGCTGTTGAGGCGCGCGAACTGATCACCGGCCTTGAGCACGGCAAGGAGTCCGCGTGCCTGGAAGCCTGGGTCGAGCCGGAAGTTTATGAACCCCGGGCCGGCTATCTCTGCCGCAACAACGCCAACGGCCGCGAGGTCCATGGCATTGATTATGGCCTCGGCAATTTCGCGTGGCTTCCTGCGAAGCGGCTTTGCGAGCAGCATCGCAATGTTTGTCGCCCAGTCACCGAACGAAGCGTCACGCGGCCGTTCAAGGATCGGAGTTACCGTTGCGCCAGGATCGATGGTGCTTACGGCGCGTGTGATTTCGTTCCTTATTGCGTCAGCGTGATTCACTTGGGAGTTCAATGACAGGTAGTTGCAGTTTACGTCGCTGGGGTCTTACTCGGCCGACGATTTTCCCGCAGAGGACGAGCTCGCAGAGGACGAACTTGCAGAGGACGTGCCCGCAGATTCCGACGACTTGCTGGTAGCGGTTCCGGAGGGCGTGGCGGCAGGGGCTGCGCTGGATTCGCTCCCGGACGTATGCGAGTGGGACGCACTGCCGGTTGAGTGAGAGTGCGATTTGCCATCGGGTGGCGGGTGCGATTCACCCGCGGCAGCACGCTGGTCTTTCTTGCCGTCTTTGCCGTAGTCTGTGATGTAAAAGCCGGAGCCTTTGAAAAGGAGGCCAGCGCCACCGGAGATGATTCTTACGGCCATCCCGTCGCCGTTCGGCGATGGGATCTCCAGGGGTGCCTCACTGATTTTGTAGAACCGCTCTATGATCGTCCCATCAGGACAGCGGAATTCGTAAGTTGGCATAGTCTTTAAGAGTGCTTACTGGACAACCTTTAAAGCTACTGAGTTGACGGTTTGCATTCAACGCGGAGAAGCGCGGAGACGCGCTCAGACGCGCTCAGACGCGCTCTGGCATCGTGGAGAGCGTACGGCTAAAGCGCTTTGCCAGGGGCACTCCTGCGGCCAGGGAGAATGAGGCCGCTCCCATGAGGGCACCAGCCGGATTGCATGCAATTAACCCACGGCAGCAACCGCACTCCGATAAATTGCAGGGCTGGTTCCAGCCGCATGTGCTGGCGACTCCAGGCACCCGTCACCTACCACTGTTTTTACGATGAGTCTACTCCAGGAAACTGAGTGGATCTGGCACGATGGTGAGTTTATTCCGTGGCACTCCGCCACGCTCCACGTGCTGAGCCACTCCATGCAATTCGGTTCTGCTGCCTTCGAAGGGATCCGATGCTACTCCACCCCCAGGGGTCCAGCGATTTTCCGCTTGCGTGAGCATATAGAGCGACTTGTAGCCTCTGTCCGGATTTATCGGATGGATCCGGGATATTCAGTCGATGAACTGGTGGAGGCGGCACGCCAGGTCGTTGTACGGAACCGCATAGACGCGTGCTATATCCGCCCGATGGTTCTGCGCGGCTTTGGGGCGGCAGGAATGGTGCCCTTTGAGAGCCCGGTGCATGTGTACATCCCCTGCTGGCCCTGGGGTGCATACCTTGGGGAAGAGGCTTTGGAGCGTGGCGTGGATGCCTGCATCGCGAGCTGGAACCGCGTGGCTCCCAATACGATCCCCGCCATGGCCAAAATTGGTGGTAACTACCTGAGTGGTCAGCTCATCAAGATGGAAGCGATCACGAACGGTTACCAGGAAGGGATCGCGCTCTCCCCATCGGGGCATGTTTCGGAGGGATCAGGGCAGAATCTGTTTCTGGTTTCCGGTGGCGTGCTGTACACAGCGCCGCTCGATGGCACGCTGCTGGCCGGGATCACCCGTGCCAGCATCATCCGTATGGCCGAGGACGCCGGATATGAGGTGCGCGAGCAGCCGATAGCGCGCGAAGCTCTCTACAGCGCGGACGAGATGTTCCTTACCGGCACGGCCTCCGAGGTGACACCGGTGCGGAGTGTCGATCGGATTACGATCGGCTCAGGGAAGCGCGGGGCTATCACGACGGAACTCCAGAAGTCGTTTATGGATCTGGTGCATGGCAGGAGCACGGACCCGTATGGCTGGCTGACCTACGTGAACGCAGGGTAATTGTGCGTAGCTTAGGACGGCAGGGTGGCGCGGTGGCAGCGGTGGCATGGCCTGACAAGGACGCTCAGGCCGGTTTGCCGCCGCTCTCCCGCGTGTAGAAAACCCAGACCGTTCCGTTGGCTGCTATATCAATGGCAACCACGTTGTCTGCGCCAACACCGCGCTCGCGCAACAACCCCGTGATAATAGCGTTTTTTGCAACCGCGGAGCGCATTTCGGTCTGCGATTGAGCGTTGCGGGTCTGTGCTGTCTGCAGCGCCTGCTGGTTTCCGGGGGTGAGCAGCGTTGCAACATCCACGAGCTGCACGCCCGTGGGTTGAAGATCGGTCATTCCGCTAAGGCGCGCTACGTGCGGTGCCTGTCGGTTGATAGCGGCAACCAGCTGACCAAATGTCGGCCCTTGAGCCACGTGTCCGCTTACGACGGCAGTAGTAGTAGTAGTAGTAGTAGTAGCCTCACCGCGTACTGCAGACAGGTGAAGCGCGCCGAATGCCACGGCAACGGCCGCAGTCACAAAGACTGCTGCAAAAAACCGCCTGTTGGAACCGATCCGTTTCATAGCACCTCCTTGATACCCATACCAATTGATACACCCGGGCCTACCCGCAAAGGTCCATACCGCGCGTAGCACTTAATGGTATAATCACGTTTCCGGCTGGTATCGTTGCCACACCGACTCCAGTGTGTCGGCTATCTCACCTACGGTAGCTCGCGCTCTGGCTGCATCGATAATGAGTGGCATCAGAGCTGCGCGCTCGCCGCTGGAAAGATACCCGGGCGCAGCGGCCCGTATTGCTTCGAGCGTTTTTCCTACCTCTTCGCTGTTGCGCGATGCACGGGTTTGTGCGAGGCGCGCGTGCTGCTCCTTTGCCAGCGAGGAAAAATCCGGAGTCGGTATGATTGGTGGCTCTTCATCGTCAGTGAACCGGTTGACGCCAACAACTACTGTGTCGTTGGCTTCTATCCGGAGCTGCTGTTCGTAGGCACTCCTTGCGATCTCCTCCTGCAAAAAGCCCTTGCGAATGGCTGTGGGTGCGCCGCCCATCTCATCTATGCGGCCGATCAGTTCAACGGCGCGCTCTTCGACTGCGTCGGTGAGCTGTTCGACATACCAGCTGCCGGCCAGTGGGTCTGCCGTAGCTGCTATCCCCGACTCATAGCCAAGCACCTGTTGCGTGCGCAGAGCGAGTGTGGCTGCTTCTGCGGTTGGTAACGCGAGCGCTTCGTCGTAGCCGTTGGTGTGAAGCGACTGCGTGCCGCCGAGCGTGGCAGCGAGGGCCTGTACCGTTACACGCACAACATTGTTGAGCGGTTGCTGCGCAGTGAGTGTAACGCCGCCGGTTTGTGTGTGGAACCTGAGCCGACAGCTGGAATCGGCGGCTCCGTAGCGCTCCTTCATGATGCGCGCCCAGATGCGTCTTGCAGCACGAAACTTCGCGATCTCTTCGAAGAGATCGTTGTGCGACGCGAAGAAAAACGAAAGGCGCGGTGCAAAGCTGTCTATTGCAAGACCGGCAGCAAGCGCTTCATCCACGTACGCGATGGCATCGGCGATTGTGAATGCAACTTCCTGCACTGCGGTAGCGCCTGCTTCGCGAATGTGATAGCCGGAAATGGAAATGGGGTTCCACATGGGCACTTCTGCTGAGCAGAAGCGGAACATCTCAGCCGTAAGCGCCATCGACGGGGCGGGCGGATAGATGTACGTACCGCGCGCGGTGTACTCCTTGAGGATATCGTTCTGCACGGTGCCGGAGAGTGCGTCACGCTTGATGCCACGTTCTTCTGCAACGACGATATACATCGCAAGCAGTGTACTGGCCGTCGCATTGATCGTCATGCTCGTGGAGACTTTATCAAGCGGGATGCGGTCGAGGAGCACATGCATGTCATCTACCGTATCAATTGCAACACCGACTCTTCCGACCTCACCTGCGGCACGCGGGGAATCGGAGTCGATCCCCATCTGCGTCGGCAGATCGAATGCCACTGAAAGCCCTGTCTGTCCGGCGTCGAGCAGCAACCTGAATCGTTCATTTGTTGCCTTAGCGGTACCGAAGCCAGCGTACTGGCGCATGGTCCAGAGGCGCCCCCGATACATCGTCGGTTGCACACCACGCGTAAACGGGAACTGCCCTGGGTCACCCAACTTTTGTTGGTATTCCCCGTCTGTTACTTGAGGTCGTGCTACAACAGGGACAGGGATACCGGATGGCGACAGCTTTTCTGCCGCCATCAGTTGTGCCCCTTAGATGCTTCCGGCAACGGGCCTCGCTCCCTTCCGTCGCTCAACCAAAGGCGGCTCATCCTTGAGCATCTCCGTAGCTGTTTCAACCTCGTGTTTGCTCCCGATATAAAGCGGCGTACGTTGATGCAATTCGGTTGGTTCGACATCCAGGATGCGCCTGGAGCCGTCGGTTGCCAGCCCGCCTGCCTGTTCGGCGATGAACGCGAGTGGGTTGGCCTCATAGAGAAGACGGAGCTTGCCGAGTGGCGACTTGGCGTTGCTGGGATAGCAGAAGACTCCACCGCCCAGGAGATTACGATGAAAATCGGCAACCAGGGAACCGACGTAGCGGACGTTGAGCGGATCACGGACACCATCCAGCCCGCGATAACGGCTCATAAGAGCGCGCGTCGACTCCGGCCACAGTTGCTCGTAGGAATCGTTAACCGACAGGTAGCGGGCTTTCTCAGGGATCTGGATATTCGGATGCGAGAGCAGGAACTCGCCGATAGATGGATCCAGCGTGAAGCCGTGCGCTCCCTGCCCTGTTGTGTAAACCAGCATGGTGCTGGAACCATAGATGATGTAGCCTGCCGCTACCTGACGCCTGCCGGGCTGCAGCAGATCCTCCATCTCGCCGTGTTGCCCGCGGGTCACCTTCCGGAAGACGGAGAATATGGTTCCCACTGGGACATTGACGTCGATATTTGAGGAGCCATCGAGCGGGTCAAAGAGGAGCACGTACCGCCCCGTCCGGAACTCTTCAGGAATCTGAATAATATCCGCGACCTCTTCACTAGCCATGGCGCAAAGACGGCCGCCGTGGTCGAAGGCTTTAATGATTATTTCGTTCGCGATGATATCCAGTTTCTGCTGAACCTCACCCTGAACATTGGTGTCACTCGTAGCGCCGAGGATATCCACAAGACCTGCACTGCGAACCTTGTTGGCAATCATCTTGCCTGCCAGTGCTATGTCGTAAAGGATGGCGGACAGCTCGCCTTTCGCTTCCGGAAAGGCGCGCTCCTGCTCGATGATATACCGCTCAATTGTTACGACTGACGTCGACGTATGAGTTACCACTGTTCATTCCTCGTGTTCAGGCTGGACAGCCGTATGGATTGCCGGACAAAACGACAGCTCCCGTGAAACTACCTGCCCTTCACTGGTATTGTCCACCGTTCGTTGCGGGTTGAAATCTCCAAAAGCTCCCCATCGGTGCTGATACTTATGTGGCCTTCGATGTCCGTGCGCAAAAGCGGGATCCTGCGCGCAAGCAGAGTAACGAGTGTAGCTGGACTCGGGTGGCCGTATCGATTGCCGGCTCCCACTGATGCCAGAGCGACGAGAGGGTCTACCGCGTCGACGAACTCCTCCGTACTGCTGGAACTGCTTCCGTGATGCCCGAGCTTGAGCACATCTGCGTCGAGCGCACCGGTCCACTGATCCAGAATCCAGCGTTCTTCTGATTTTTCGGCGTCACCGGTAAGAAGGAACCGCACTCCCCGGTACTCAACCATCACCACGACACTGGCTTCATTGGGGTTATCCTGTGCCGCAGTCCAGACGGAGTCCGGCCCCAGTATCCGCAGTATAACCTCGTCCAGAACCAGGGAATCACCGGGGTGAACACGACGCCAGGGGATGTCCGCCTTGCGAAGCGCGACGAGTGCGCTGGCGTAGGATGGAGTTGTTGAGATGTAAGCCGGTTCAAGCCAGTAACCGGGGCGCAGAGCGTCAATCACGCTCACAGCACCACCGGCATGATCGTCGTGCGCGTGCGATAATATGAAAGCCGCCAGTTCGCCGCCGCGGCTCCTGAGGTATGGTACGACCACCCGGCGACCTGCGTCGCCGCCGTTCCACGATCGACCAGCGTCCATGAGTATCCATCTGCCCCGGGGTGTCCGGAGCGCCAGTGCGTCCCCCTGACCGACGTCCAGCATATGCAGTTCGAACCGCCCACCTGACCGGGAAAACGTTGGGTTCCAGATCGCGACGACGAGCGCCGCCAGACTTACAAGCATCAAAGGGAGCATCCGCCTCGCTGCCGTTGCCCGGATAAAGAGCAACGAGGCCAATCCGGTAAGGAGGGCAACTGCCAGGGACGGCGCCATATCCAGCGACGCGCCCGGGAGCATCGAGCTGAAGCTCGCAACCGCGTCCAGCAAACTCATCGGTATGCCCGCTGCATCAGCCACAAACTGCGCAATGCTTTTCATTGGCGACAACACCAGAGCAAGAAACAGCGCTGGTTGCATAAACCCAACAATGGGTCCGGCGGCCAGGTTCGAGAGAGGTGCCACCAGGCTGACCCTTCCAAAGCTCCACGCAATGATCGGAATAGTCGCTGTAGAGGCAATTACACCAGTCAGTACTTCGCGCAAAAGAAACCGCCGCCATCCGCTGAGTCGACTGAGTGCCTTGAGGCCCTTGTCCATGGTGCGGGGGATCTGCCTGTTGCCTTTGTAGAAACGGAGTTTCCAAAGCAACTCGCGGGTCGCCACCAGCGACGCCATCCCTGCCACGCTTAATTGCCACCCCAGGTGTACTACAACGGCCGGATCATAGGTAGGTACCGCAGCCCCAAGCGCCAGAGCGGCCCACTGGTGCACAGGACGCTGCATCAGCGAAGAAAGCGAGATCGTTGAAAGCATCACCGCACTCCTGACCGCACTCGGCGGCGCCCCAAGCAGCAGCACGTATAGGGCTACCGAAACCACAGAGGCCACCGAAGCCAGGGTTGCGGGCAGCCTGAGAGCCGTTGCCACAACCAGAAGAGCTTCAGCAATGATTGCCACATGCAGCCCGGAGACGGAGAGCAGATGAACGAGCCCCGACCGCGCGTACATGTCCCGCAGCTCCACACTGATTTCGTCCTGATCGGCAATAAGGAGAGCGCGGACGAGCGAGGCTCTCTTACCGAACAACCCGTCGATTGTGTTGCCAGCCCTGGCCCTGAGGCGAGGCAGCATTGCCGGAGACCCCAGCGTCCGGACGATCTCACCGTTAAGCGACAGTCCGCTCTGCGTGGCCCGCCCGGAGCCGCGAAGCAAGATGGTTGCCCCGGCATCGGCTCCCCTTCCCTTGACCCGAACCGAACCGCGCAAGGTGCAACCAGTGAGGTCACCCCGCCCAATGACAGTGCCACGGGCAAAACCATCCCGTTCAAGCGGCTCGTTGAGACGCATTGCAAGCGGCATGATCAGCTCATCGCTTGCAGCTTCGCGGATTGCCAGTTCCAGCTGTGTAATGCAACGGCTCTCCTGCTCCCAGTGCATGCCTCCCGTAGCTACAGCGAGAAGTGTGACGGTGACAGCAAGGGCGGTACGTGGCCCCTGCCAGAGTGCTGCTGCCGCGCCGATGGCAAGCGGTATCAACAACGCCAGTGAGAAGTCGAAGTGCAGAACTATTCCAGCGCGGTGCAGGAAAGCGGCAGCGAACAATCCGCCGACCCAGTAGAAGACAGCATGAACCAGTAGTGGCATCCCGTAGACAGTCTCGGGGCTACCCGGAGTTGTAGCATTACCACTTTCTTCCCCGCGCAACCCCCAGAGGGCATTCCGCGGAAATTTCCCGGCAATGTGGGCGCCGGGGTAAACAATTCAGGCGAATAAAGCGTAAATGCTTGTGCGGATGTTCAACTTGGTTGTAAGGTTCATCCCTTCCCGGTGCAGGTAGCCGCAGTTTCCCTCCTTCGCGGCCGCCTCGCCATTACTCAAGCAACACTGGAGTCTCTGTGTCAGCTAGCCTCTTCGTAAGGAAACCTGTAGGTGCTGCGTCGCATGTCGATGCCGGTGAGCCAGTAGAGGGCTCATTGCAGGGTGAAGCGACGCTCAAACGAACGCTCACCGCCACACAGCTGGTTATGCTGGGAATCGGCGCAGTAATCGGTGCCGGCATCTTCGTCCTGACGGGACACGCCGCCGCCAACCATGCCGGCCCCGCCATCGTCCTCAGCTTTGTAATTGCCGGCGTAGCCTGCGCCTTTGCAGGGCTGTGTTACGCGGAATTCGCGGCAATGCTCCCGGTGTCCGGAAGCGCATACTCGTACGCTTACGCCACGCTGGGTGAAGTCGTCGCATGGTTCATCGGTTGGAACCTGGTCCTCGAATACCTGTTCGCAGCCTCAACGGTGGCTGTGGGCTGGTCCGGGTACTTCAACAGCCTCCTCAGCACGATGGGGATCGCTTTCCCGGAATCACTGTCGAATGCACCGCTCAATGTGGTTGACGGGGCTCTGGTTTACACTGGCGGGCTGCTCAATCTCCCTGCGGTAGCAATCGTAGCGGCGATTTCCATTCTGTGTTTCGTCGGAATGCAGCAGTCGGCCTTCGTCAACTCGATCATCGTTGCCATCAAGGTGATTGTCATCCTGATGTTCGTTGCCTTCGGCATCAAGTACATCAACCCGGACAACTGGGTACCATTCATTCCAGCGGCCGAGGGCCCGGGCAAGTACGGCGTCGACGGCATCGTGCGCGGTGCAGCAGTGGTGTTCTTTGCATATATCGGCTTCGACGCGGTATCAACGGCGGCAGGTGAAGCGAAGAACCCTCAACGGGATATGCCAATCGGTATCCTTGGCTCGCTGGTGATCTGTACAGTCATCTACATCATCGTCTCCGGCGTTCTCACGGGCATGCTCCCCTACACAGAACTCGGCACACCGAAGCCGGTAGCTACAGCGCTTGAAGCCTACCCGCAGCTTACCTGGCTCCGCAGCATCGTTGAGCTGGGCGCCATTGCCGGTCTCAGCTCCGTGATCCTTGTTATGCTCATGGGCCAGCCCCGCATCTTCTACTCGATGTCGCAGGACGGACTCCTTCCGCCGCTCTTCCGCAAGGTGCACCCCAAGTTCCAGACACCGCACATCGGTACAATCATCGTCGGAACATGCGCATGTCTCCTCGCCGGCTTCCTGCCCATCGGGCTGCTCGGTGACCTCGTGTCCATGGGTACGCTCCTGGCATTCGCCACGGTATCGGCAGGTGTGCTTATCCTTCGCCGTCTGCAGCCCGATGTGCCCCGACCGTTCCGTGTGCCGCTGGCCATTGTCATCTGCCCACTCGGCGTGATCTCCTGCCTGTATCTCTTCTGGCAGCCCTTCAGCGAACACTGGCACCTGATGACAGGCTGGACCGCCATCGGCTTCCTGATCTACTTCGCTTACGGATTCCGTCACAGCGTGCTCCGCAAGAAGAGCGCCTGATACAGATGAAGTAAGGTTGCGTTAAGCAAAAGAGGCGTCGCCATAAGGGCGGCGCCTCTTTTGTATTGGCGTGCATTGAGTTGTGTTGCGCAAATCCCGCGTAGTGGCTAAGCGTGCAGCACAGTGGTTTTCACACGAGGAGTGACCTCGTCATTTTCACACTTGTAACACCGCCACTTTCACACGTGTAACACGCGTGCCTTTACAGGATCGGAAGCGCCATCGCGCGTTCAGTCATCGGCATTCCGGTAAACGTCGCACCCGTGGTGCCCGTCAACCGCACGGTCATGTAGCTGCCAACCTCTGACTCGGAGCCCGGCACCATCACTGTCTTGAAGTCACGGGTCCTGCCCTGCATCAGTTCGCCGTCACGTGCAACCTTTTCGATCAGGATTTCTGTTACATCTCCCAGGCGTGCAACATTCCGTTCCCGCGATATACCACGAACTGTCGCAACAAGGCGGTTGAACCTCTCTGTCACAACATCATCCGGCACTGTCCATGATTCAGGCATACGCGTTGCAGGCGTGCCTTCGCGCGGTGAGAACTTGAACATGAACGCATCGTCGAACCTGACTTCCTGACAGAGCGACAATGTATCCTCGAAGTCACTGTCCGTCTCACCCGGGAAACCGACGATAATGTCGGTAGTGATGGCGAGACCGGGGATGGATGCACGCAGCCGTTCAACACAGCGCAGGTAATCCTCACGGGAATACCTGCGGAGCATCCGCTTGAGCACTTCGGTGGAACCGCTTTGCATCGGCAGGTGAACATGCTCACATGCGGCGGGAACCGTAGCCAGCGCTTCGATTACGCGATCGCTGAAATCGTTGGGGTGCGGGCTGGTGAACCGCAAACGCCGGACGCCTGGCACTGCCCCCACTGCACGTACAAGGTCAGCGAAGTCCCTGGAGTTATCCATGTAGGAGTTGACAGTCTGTCCGAGAAGCACAACCTCCGACATCCCCTCGCGCACAACCTCCTCTGCCTCCGCGACAACATCTTCCAGCCTGCGGCTTCGTTCGGGGCCGCGGGTGTACGGAACGATGCAGTACGTACAGCGGTAATCGCATCCACGCTGCACCGGAATCCACGCCTTCACTCCGTCGAAGCGGCGCGCAGCGATGTCCTCGTAATGCTCGCTGGCGTTGAACTCAGTGGCCGTGAACTTTTCACCACGACGCGCGCCTTCAAGCAACTGTGGAAGTGCGCGGTAGCTATCCGGACCGACCACCAGCGAAACGTGCTTTGCCTGCGACAACAATCTCTTGCCGAGGCGTTGCGCCATGCAGCCGGCGACACCGACAATGGTGTCCGGCTTCATGAAGCGACGCAGCTCGCCAAGCCTGCCTATAACACGCTGCTCCGCGTTCTCACGCACAGCACATGTGTTGACGATAATAACGTCGGCACCTTCAGGTGTATCTATCGCCGTGTAGCCATTGGCGACAAGGCGTCCATACATCAACTCGGAGTCTGATACGTTCATCTGACATCCGTAAGTCTCTATGTAGACTGTCGGTCCTGTTGAAGCTGTAATCATGGCCGTATCTGCAGACCGAAACCAAACAGCCACGCTCTTTCTCTGACATCTGCGTTTCCTGCAAGGCTTCTTGACGCACGTTGAATGGACAGGTCCAGTGACGCGCTGAAACCCGGATCCAGCGGAATCCCGATACCAGCTGCGAGGCGACGCTCATTTACACCAGAACCATTCACACCAAAAGGCAGTTGCACACTTGCAAACCCTGCACGCAGCTGGATCGGCGACTGCCTGAACTGTGGCCCGGCAACCTCAGCTCCGAAATACAGGTTATCGGCATCGTGAGTGTCCACTGTTGCAGTTCCAAGGCCATCCATATCGGTCCATGCAATTCTTTCTACCCCAAGTGAAAAGACCGAACCGCGAATCCCTTCGTATCGGAGAGCTGCCCCAAGACGGGCAGGTACTTTCGCCTTCCCCAGCGTAGCGCTCCCGGAGTTGGCTTCAAGGCTGTTGCCGATACGGTACGACGCCGACAGTGCTACGTCTTTCAAGGGTCTGAAATCAGCGCCCAATGTCACCGCACTCCCCTGGAACTCAAGTCTGGAGGAATCCATAACCGATCCGAAGCGCACGGAGTCTGCAAAGTTGCGTGAGAACGCCACATTATTGACACCCATTATCGCGTGCCCGGATACGCCGATCCCGATCTTGTCGGAAAGCCGAAAACCAAGAGCTGCGCGCAAGTCTGACATTGAACCACGCACATGGTAGGAATCATTTGTGCTGATGGTCTCATCGCCAAGTTCGGCACTACCTGTCGTCGTGGTGGAGAATGTTCTGTCAAGGAAGCTGGAAGCACTGATGGCCAGTGCACCGCGGTGCGAAACGGGGAATGCCGCGAGGATAAGCGGGATGCGCTGGATCCTGCTGCTCTCACTCTTTCCGCCTATTGAAAGACTGCGAAGTTCCGGCTCCGACTGCGCGCTGACAACAGGACGTGTCAGATCGCCCAGCGCAGCCGGGTTGATGGCAGACAATGCGTCGAACTCAGCAAAGGCGCCCCCGGTTGCCGATGTCCTGATGCTCAGCGCCCCTATCGGGTAACCAAACCCCTGAGTGGAAAGAGTACCCTGCGCACCAGCGACAGCGGTTGCAGCGGTCAGGAGGCCAACTGCGACAGCAATGGCAACGGCTGATCGCCTGGCAGAGACGTGACGGAAAGAGACGTCTGTTGTCATGGCCTTGAAAACTCGCTTCGTGGCAGGTACGTAATGCGCAGTCGCGGCCGCAGTGCTGCGGTTGGTGCCCCATGAACGGAGTAGAAGCGCACATCCAGAGGGCTGACCCCTTCGTTTTGCATGCTGAGCCCGAGCGCGCGTGGCACACCGGGTGGAGTTGCCGGCCAGCCGCGTACCGCATCAAGCACGTTGATTACCACCTGCCCTGTGTTCACCGCTGCCGTGGACGTGGGAGTAAGACCGTAGTAGTAGCCGAGCGTTGCCAGATCCAGCACTCTTCGCAGATCCGTAACAACAGTCCCGGTCGCAGGAATAAGCGTCTCAATCAGTGCACTGTCACCCGGTAACCCATAAGGGGTCGGTATCTGCGACAGCAACAGTTCTGCGCGCACAATAGTAGCGGAATCCAGGTAGTACCGCGGAAGGTCGAACTTCATGTAGACGCGCTTGGCAGGTATCCCACCGATCTGTAATTGCCCGATTGGAGCCGGCTCTGACATACGGTCGATAATGTTGTACGCCATATACGCGTACTGCTGCTCCGTTGTCGCACCGTCCATTACCGTAAGCGGCAACGTGCGGATCGGCGCGTACAGCGTATCCCCACCCGGATCGAAATTGAGCGTTATCAGGCTGGTACCCAGTACCAGGGACTCCATAACCAGCTGACCGCCACTGCTCATCCTCAGCCCTACCCGTACACGGGAGTGCTCCTGAATCCGGGATACGAGCTTTCCTCCGTCCAGCGGAATCCGCAGCGAGTCGCCTGCAGATGAGGGAGTAACAACGACAGAGCCCAGCAGTCTGTCGGGGCGGAACAACGACTGGACCACCGCAGCAACGCTGTCCGATGCCGTGGTATCCACATCAAAAGCTTCGATTGTTACAGGCCCATCGCCACGACTCTCACTCTTGTCAAGCATGAAGTGAATCCACGCCGTATCAATCGATGTGATCGCAACTGTATCGCCGTCGCCATTGAACCTGAAGGTTGTCGGTACGACGTCGTATCTGACCACTACGCTGGTCTGAACGGTATCCCCGCGGTTCGCGAGTAACAGCTGTCCAAGCAGCCGGGATGTCGGGAAATCACCGACCGTGGTATCGAGCGTCACTACATCAACAATGGTGTCGCGGAACTGGTTCTCACCCCCAGGACACAGAAGCGGACACGCAGCGCCGCCATCGATGGATTCGGTACACGCGGAACCCAATGGGATTACGAACGTTGCAAGCAGCAGATGGAATCGCAGCATGCGGGTGCTTTTCATGAAGACACCTGTTGCCCGCGCGCGCGAAACCAATGCGTCCAGCCTCAAAGACCACTTTTTGTGTCGGTCGGTCATTCCTGAGTGATACGGATGTAAACGGCTCTTACTGACAGCCTTGAAATGTAAGGACACGCGGGGACCAATGGAGAAGATCAGAGGGTGAATTCGCCCGCGCTGCCAGGAGCGTTCCTGTACAGGCGTGGCATCCTGAGCTGCAGACCGACCAGAATCTCATACACCGAAAGCCGCGCTCGTGCCGCAAGCTCGGCAGGTCGAATGGAATCCCCCCCATCACCCACCTTCCCGCCGTCCGCCGCCTCAGCCCCGATCAGCGTCACGACATCTCCAACGGCACAGCGCACACCAGTGACGTCCACCATGATCATGTCCATCGTCACAAGACCGACGACGGGTACCCGATGTCCGTTAAGCAGTGCGTCCGCACGGTTGCTCAGCCCCCAGCGATAGCCATCGGAGTAGCCTATGCCGAGTGTGGCGACGGTACGAGGCGACTGGGCAACGTAGGTGCCGCTGTAGCTGACAGATTCACCGGCAGTGACGTCGTGCAGGTCCACAATTCGGGCACGTACTGCTGCTATGGGTTCGACATTAAGAGTGTGCTCCGGCATGCCGCCGTACAAGGCAAGCCCCGGGCGGACCCACGCCGGCTTGAGCGTATGAGGCTTGGAGACTCTGCCAACCAGGGCCGCGCTGTTATCCAGGTGAATCGGCACAGTTGATGGAATCGACATGGCTGAACATGCAACGGTAAATCGCCGCTCCTGCTCCTCCTTGCTGCCATTATCGAGTTCTGCAGAATGGAAATGTGTGAATACACCATCTGGCTGATGCTCCCGAAGGACAGCAGCAAGCTCACCGGCTTTATCCCACCGCACTCCGGCCCGTTGCATGCCGGTGTCGACCGCCAGTTGCCACGGCTTATTGCCAAGTGAGCACCACTTTCGGATATCAGCGTCCCTGTGAAGCGCGGGCATGATTGAATGTTCATGCGCAGCTGCCAGCTCCGATGGCAGGAGCGGAGTGCAACAGAATACGTGAGCGCGACTCTTACTCAGTGCTTCTTTAAGAGTGATAGCCTCATTGAGAGTGGCAACACCGAAGGCATAAACACGCCCCGTCTGCTCGCCCCAGCCAAGGAGCGCTCTGGAAACAGCTACAGCACCGTGGCCATAGCCATCTGATTTCACTATGGGGATAAGTGGTGTTCCAGTCAGATTACTGACGTACTCTGCGTTGCGCGCGAGTACGCCAAGGTCCACCTCAACCCAGGAACGCATACCGGCTTCAGGTAGCGTCATGCCACTCTGCCGGTGATGGTCATATATTTGCCGGCAGCAACCCGGCTTACTGATTTATGTAACATATCCGGAAAATCCGATGAGCAATACAGAAAAACCGCAACCCCGCACTCTCGATGAAGCGCTCGCGCTGATGCGTGACCTGCGCGCGCGATGCGAGTGGGACAGGGCGCAGACGCATCAGTCACTGCGCCCATATCTGATCGAAGAAGCGCATGAAGTGGACGAGGCGATAGATGCGGGAGATGACCCGATGCTCCGCGACGAACTTGGGGATCTCCTCCTCCAGGTTCTTTTTCACGCTGTGGTTGCCGAAGAGCGGAATGCATTCGGGATCAACGATATTGCAGGCGCACTCGTGACCAAGATGCGTGCAAGACATCCGCATTTGTACGGCGACGGTGTACGACGTGACTGGGAATCGCTGAAAACAAAGCAGAAAAGGAGATCGACTCTTGAAGAAGGTGTTCCACGCGATCTGTCAGCGCTCCACCGCGCACACCGGCTCCAGGACCGCGCGGCCGGAGCAGGATTCGATTGGCCTGATACCGACGGTCCGCTTGAAAAGGTCCGCGAAGAACTCGGCGAAGTCGAAGCACAGCTCCATAGCAGCGAACCCACTGATACCCGCGAGTCGCTCGAAGCAGAACTCGGCGATCTGTTGTTTGCAACAGTGAACCTGTGCCGCAAAGCCGGTATTCATGCTTCACTGGCACTGGACAGTGCGAACCGGAAGTTTGTTGCACGCTACGACGCGATGCAGAAACTTGCAGCTGCACGCGGCGTTGAGTTCGCGGCTCTGGAACTGGCACAGCAGGATGAGCTATGGAACGAGGTGAAACGCACCGTATAACCCGTTCTCAGGGACTAAGTCTTCCCATCATGCGCGGGAACGGTATCACCTCGCGGATGTGCTCGATGCCTGCAATCCATGCGATTGTGCGTTCCAGCCCAAGGCCGAACCCCGAGTGAGTGAACGTGCCATATCTGCGCAGATCCAGATACCAGCTGTAAGCCTCGACCGGCAAGCCTTCCTCTGTCAGGCGGTGAAGGATCTTGTCGTAGTCGTCTTCACGCTGTGAGCCGCCGATGATCTCGCCGCGACCTTCAGGTGCGAGCAGATCCGAACAAAGAACAGTGCGTGTATCCGCCGGATTCTCCTTCATGTAGAACGCCTTGGCTTCCTTCGGGTAGTTCATGACGAAGACAGGCCTGTTGTACTCAGCAACTATCAATGCTTCATCCGGCGCACCCAGATCGTCACCCCACTTGATGTCGCTACCCTTCGACTGCGCAAGCGCAACGGCATCGGTGTACTCCAGGCGTATAAATGGCTGATTCACGCAGTTCAGCAGTGATACGTCGCGTTCCAGTACTTTGAGCTCCTCTTCGCGCCGTTCGACGACGCGACCGACGAGATAACGAACGAAGTCCTCCTGAAGCGCCATGTTGTCGTTCTGGTCATACCATGCCATCTCCGGTTCAATCATCCAGAACTCGGTGAGATGTCTCCGCGTCTTGCTCTTTTCCGCACGGAAGGTCGGGCCAAATGTGTAGATGCACCCAAGAGCTGCTGCAAGTGCTTCACCATAAAGCTGACCTGTCTGCGCCAGATAAGCCGTCCCCTCTTCGAAGTACTCCGTACTGAAAAGGCCGGCTCTTTCGCCGATAGCCGCAGTGAGAATCGGAGTATCGCAGCGTATAAAATCGCGCGCATAGAAGAAGTCGTGCACTGCCTGTTCCAGTTCATGCCGGATGCGCATGATCGCGACCTGACGTGGCGTACGGAGCCAGAAGTGACGGTTATCGAGCAGATGATCGACACCATGCTCCTTGGGCTGGATCGGATAATCAACAGGGCTGGTGCCGAAGAGTGAAAGGCTCTGCACACCCATCTCGTAGCCGCCCGGTGCACGTGCGTCTGCTTTGATCTCGCCTACGAGAACCAGCGACGCTTCGTTCGTCAGGTTGCCGAATGCCAGCCAGGATTCCTCAGAAACCTGCGATTTAACGAGGACCGATTGCATAAGGCCGGTGCCGTCGCGCACGACGACAAATGCGACCTTCCCGGATGAACGGAGGTGTGAAACCCAGCCGCGGACGGTCACTACTTCACCAACATGCCTGTGCAGGTCGGCGATACGAACAGAGTCAGTGTACATGATGTGTCGTTAGTAAGGAGCAGACGTGTCGCAAGCTAGCGATCTGAAGGCACGAGGCGAAGCGCCTGAGGCGAAAGCGGGCCCGGCTTGTGATTTTGCGCACAGCCGGTAAGGGGTGGGGGGAGTCAGTTCACCCCGTCTGGAACAGCTCCAGCGCCCGGGCATAACGGTTAGCCAGAAGCCGGCGCAATTTCGTGTGCTGAGGGAGCATCAGATCCGGATCCATTGCCAGCATACGGTCGGCCAACTCGCGGGCGTCCTCGTTGAGAGAAGCGTCCCGTTCGGGGTCGGCGATGCGGAAGGCGGGGAGACCGTGCTGATTGCGGCCAAACAGGTCGCCCATTCCGCGGATCCGGAGGTCCTCGCGCGCAATTGCGAAGCCGTCCTCTGTGCCGGCGAACATGGTGAGCCTGCGATACGCGTCGTTCCCGACATCACCCAGCAAGATGCAGTACGATTGCGCTCCACCCCGGCCAACCCTGCCGCGAAGCTGATGAAGCTGTGAAAGACCAAAGCGCTCCGGATGCTCAATGATCATTACTGTTGCGTTCGGTACGTCTATGCCTACTTCGATGACGGTGGTAGCTACCAGCACCTGAATATTGCCGTCGCGGAAGTCGCGCATGATGGAGTCCCGTTCGTCGCCTGAAAGACGTCCATGCAGGAGCGCAACTGTGAAGCCTTTGAGTGGGCCGGCAATGAGCTCTTCGTACATCTCTGTTGCAGCCCGAAGGTCGATGCGTTCGGAGCTTTCAATGAGCGGATAGACGACGTATGCCTGCCGGCCTTCTCTGAGTTGCTGTGCAAGAAAACCGAATACCTGACTGCGCATCGAACCGTTCCTGACCACGGTTTGTACAGGCTGCCTGCCGGGTGGACGTTCATCCAGGACGCTGACATCCAGGTCTCCATAAACTGTGAGCGCCAGCGATCTCGGTATCGGTGTCGCCGTCATGAGCAGTACATCCGGATCAGCGCCCTTGCCGCTCAGTGCAGCGCGCTGTTCGACTCCAAACCGGTGCTGCTCATCCACAATAGCGAGCCCAAGCTTCGCGAAGCGCAGCCCTTCCTGAACGAGCGCGTGCGTACCGATGGCGAGAAGCGGTTCATGTGATTCCAGTCGCGACTGTGCTTCCCGGCGTTCCACCACACCCATCCCTCCCGTTACAAGCAAAGGTACTATTCCCTGCGGAGCGAGGAGTGTGCTGATGGTACGCATGTGCTGTTCGGCAAGCAGTTCCGTCGGTGCCATGAGGGCTGCCTGGTAATCGTTCTCCATAGCCAGAAGTGCAGCGAACAGCGCGACCACTGTCTTGCCACTCCCAACGTCACCCTGAAGGAGACGGTGCATCCGATGACCGCTCGTCATATCAGCCACGATCTCACGGACAGCGCGCCGCTGCGCAGCTGTCAGCTCGAATGGCAACGTGGAGCGTAACCGGCTTGTGAATCGCTTCTGGTTTTCAAAGACGATACCGTGGCGCGACTGGCGCGCTATTACATTCGCCTTCCGTTGAAGCAGTTGCACGCAAAGCAATTCATCGAATGCAAGACGTGCGCGCCCTCTTGCAGCCTCCTGCGCGGACGCAGGCATATGTACGAGCCGCAGCGCCTCCTCAAGCGTTGGAAACCCGGTTTGCTCCACCACCGGCTCAGGAAGCGGATCCGATACGAGCGGGAGCAGAACTTCCACATTGCGCTGCACCAGGCCACGGAGCGCGCGCGACGAGAACCCTTCGGTGGCCGGGTACACGGCAAGCACCCTGCCACCCTGGGTCCCTTCTTCATCGGGGCCAAGGTTCACATACTCGCGTGGCTGCAGACGGCGGCCGTGATAGAACTTTACCGTCCCCGTACACAGCAACCAATCGTCCTTGTCGATACTTCGATCCAGGAACGGCTGCCCTGGCCACGCCAGCTCCAGCATCCCGGAATCGTCCTGAATTACCGCCTGAAAGACACGTAGCCCTTTCCGCGTGGGAAGTGTGCCTTTGGCGATGACTTTACCAAGCACGCTCACATCGTCGCCGATGCGTGCCCTGGCTATGGGTGTCAGTGTCGTGGCGTCCTCATAGCGATGCGGTATGTGCCAGAGGAGGTCGCCCGCTGTATGAATACCCAGTCGCGCGAGTGATTGCGCGCGCACAGGACCTACGCCCTTGAGGTATGCAACAGGAGTCTCAAGGGTAACGCGAAATGCACCCGACGATGGCGGTCGCCGACGCGGGTCGCGCTCAGCCATGCTCAGACGTCGAGGAGCTCGTTTGCGTATTCACGTGCATTGAAAGGTTCGAGATCACCAACCTGCTCACCCACACTCATGAACTTCACGGGAATATCGAGTGCCTCATGTACCGACACCACAATCCCGCCCTTGGCAGTGCCATCAAGTTTCGTTATCACAAGCCCCGATACCGGTACCGCAGCAGCAAAAGTCTTTGACTGTGACAAAGCGTTCTGACCTATCGTACCATCCAGTACCAACAGGACTTCATGCGGAGCATCAGGCAAACGCTTGCGGATCACACGATCAATCTTTCTCAGCTCTGTCATCAGATCGTCACTGGTGTGCAATCGTCCCGCCGTGTCCACGATGACTACATCCACACCACGATTGACACCTGCATCCACCGCGTCATACGCCACAGAGGCCGGGTCAGATCCTGCAGCCCCGCCGACGAACTCTGCACCGGAACGCTCAGCCCACACCCGCAACTGATCTATCGCACCTGCCCTGAAAGTATCAGCTGCACCGACCAGCACCCGCTTGCCGTCGGCTTTAAGACGTGCCGCAAGCTTACCAATGAAAGTTGTCTTCCCTGCCCCGTTCACTCCGATGACAAGGAGCACCGTCGGTCCGGACTTCGCATAGTTGAGGCGGGTGTCCGAGTTGCCATCAGAAAGTGTCCGTTCAATTTCGTCGGCAAGCGCCTGACGGAACTCCTCGTCGGTCTGTATTTCACGGATACGCGAGCGACGTTCGATTTCGGCTACCAGCCTGAGTGTTGTCGGGACTCCGAAATCCGCTTCAAGAAGGATCCCCTCAAGTTTCTCGAGCGAACCCTCATCGACCCCTTTGATAAGGACATCGAGGTCAGTGCGTGCAAACTCCTTGAAGCGCTGCCACAGTGATCTCTTTGGTGAATCTTCCTTGCGTCTGAAAAGCCGAGCCATTGAAATGAAATAACCTGTTTATCGTTCTTGATTGCAGCGCCCGCCCGGGGCACCGGTACTCACAATGTCACCTGAAGCCCGCGTAACGACGCAGCAACCACTCAAGCGACAGAAGAACAAGTGCAACTGCAAAAGGCCACGCGCGGTCTGTTGCACGTGGTGGAGTGGAAGTTACAGTGCCACTGACCGCACTCCCCGGTGGCAGAGTCACGGCCGCCGGCAATAACTCTGCCGGTGCATTCACTACAAACATTGAACTGCCGCCTGATGACCGTACAGTATATACACCCTTGGGCAACGAACTGCTCTCTGCCTCTGTCTGCCCATCTGCAAAGTGCACTGTAATTGAATCCGCGACCGCGGCCGCTGTACCCGGCCCACTGATGCTCACCGAAAGCACACTGTCCGGACTGCTCCTCCGCCAGCGGATCGGTTCCCCTTCCCTGAAGTGCGAGACGGCCGGAACGAGCTTCCGCTCGTCGCTTCGCGCCGCTGCCAGCCAGTCAAACACCGCCCCCCACAGCGCATCGAAAGCTTCCGCCTGCCTTCCGCTGTGGAGCGCCCAGGAAGCATACCCTGAGCCGGAAATAACAACCGTACGTACTCCTCCAGTCCGCCCTTCGGCAGCTGCAATTGCTGCGACAGGCGCCCCCGAGCGCCCGGCGCGCGCCTCAAGAACCGTGTAATCCCCCCCCGCCCCCGCCCCCGCCCCTGCCCCCGCAGCACCCGACATCCGAATTGGCATCAGCGAGTCCCACGGCAAGCCGGACAGCACAGCAGCAACCGGCGACAAGGGCGCGCGCGATGGATACCACTCGGTCTCCCTCTGAACTTCGCCGGCGCGTGCGGGAGGTGGCGGCAGAGCCGGCGACCAGAGCGCACGCGCGCCCTGAGTCCGGTTGTTGAGGCCGGCAAATGCCGTGTCGCCATGTATGATAACCATCCCTGCCTGTCGCGCCCGCTGCACTACTTCACTTTCCGCCAACCGGTTCACACCCCCCTCTTCCAACCAGAGCTGCGGTGCAAGACGCAGAAATGCACGTACATTGAGATTGAGTGAACCCCGCAATACACGAAGCACCTCCCTCACATCTACATCGGGAGCGGTGGAAAGGAAAACCACCTGCGGTCTATCCGATACATCGACGATGACGCCGAGTGTGTCGTTCCCGCGCTCATAATCGCTGGCAGCGTTTACTGTTGCCTGCACCAACAGGTGGCTTACACCTCCCGGGACCACAAAACGCATGGGGATCCTTACCACCGCGCCACTTTCCAGCGTCGGGAGTGGTTGCGTCGATACGACCCGCCCCTGTACCAACAGCTGCACATTGCCCGCCGGTGCACCTGCGCTCCCCGCGGTGGCCACAATATCAATGTCAATCGTATCACCGCGCACTGCTGTAGTTCGCACCCGCAACTCCGTGACGGCAGCGTCCTCGCGTTCGGCGAGAGAGTCTCCAATAACTCTGGAACCCGGCAGCGCTTCGCGGAATACTTCCGGATCGTTTATCTCACCATCGGTGAGAATCAGTATAGGTTTGCCCAGAGCAGCTGCCCGGTCAACGGCTGGCCGCAATACCGATCGGTAGTCGCGCCACTGCAATGCCGTTGCCATCGCGCCGTCGATTCCGCTTCCGATTCCGCTTCCGATTCCACTGCCGATTCCGCCTTCGCTTGCACCTTCGCGGAGCGAGTCTCCAAAGGCAAGGAGCTGCGTTACGGCATGCTCGGTCATGATGTGCGAAATGCGTGCACGGAGTGCTTCCTGAGCTTCGCCTTCGCCGTGAGTACGCAAGGTCGATCGTGAGATATCAACAGCAAGCACAGGCGCCACAGTGCGCGGCTTAGCGAGCGGTGCGCCGAATACGATAGCAGACACAAGACACACAGCGGCGGCCCGAAGCAGCGCAAGTGCGAGTGTGTTGCGTGCGGAGCCTGCCGGCGCACGGCCATAGGTCACCCATGCAAGGAGTGCCCCGAGCAGCAAGGAAGCGATCCAGATAATCACTTTGGGAAGCTAGCAGGGCTCACAGCGACATGGAGTGTGCGTCTGCGGTGCGTGTATAGGCGCGCGTTGAGGCGCAGCTGTGCGGCGGGAGTGCGGCGGTAGTGCGCTGTAGTGCGCTGTAGTGCGCTGTAGTGCGCTGTAGTGCGCGACGCACGATGCGCACAGATCCCTGCCGCCAGCGGGAACCTCAGCTGTCAGTCGCCCGCAGGCAACACAGCAAGGAAAGTCCGGGAGTTCACAGCGGCATCCAGCTGCTGGAACAGTTCGGCACGTTGCGCAACAAAAGCCGCCTTGTCGCGCGTACCGAGCGGCTCGCCAGCCACGTCGCGCAATGCAACTCTGGGATCGCGGTGGACGCCGCCCACAAGCACCTCAAGGTGCAGATGCGGCCCGGTAGCAAGCCCGGTGGACCCGACGTAGCCTATGGTGCGCGAAATAGAGACAGAGGTGCCGCGTTTGATGCCGGTGGCATAACCATTGAGGTGAGCGTACCGGGTTACAAAGCCGTTCGGGTGCCGGATTTCAATCGTCTTGCCGTATCCTCCGCGCACCCCGACGAAGATCACCGTTCCGTCGCCCAGCGCGCGAACCGGAGTCCCGGTAGGTGCAGCGTAGTCGGTGCCTGTGTGCTTCTTGACAGTGTTGAGGATCGGGTGACGTCTGGTACCGAAGACGCTGGATATGCGGCGGAATGCGAGCGGTGCCCGCAGGAACGCCGCGCGCATTGAGCGGCCATCGCCGTCGTAGTAGGCAACCTTATGCTCGCTGTTGGAAAAACGCACAGTCTCGAGTGTGCGCCCGCCAACGTACATGCGGGCGGCCAGAATTTCACCAGGGCGCACGAGCCCATTGGGAGCACGCTTTCTTTCCAGCAGGACAAAAACAGAGTCACCCTTTCTGAGATCCCTGCTGAGATCCACCCGGTACTCGAGGATGTCAGCGAGCGCGTAGGCTAATTCGGTGCGAATCCCTGCAGGGAAAGCATCTGCCCCCTCTGCAATTGCTTCGGTAAGTGTGGAGTTGACAACGCCCGAAACACCCACTGTATCGACAGTCCACGGAAGCAGAACCTCTTCCTCAACCCACTGATCCGCCTCGCGGCGGAGCTTCACAACGCGATCGATGCCGACCTGAAAGCTGATTTCAGCCGGCCCGGAATCGTTATGGATGCGCGTGGTGATCTCAGTGCCGGCACGTACCCGCCGCGGGTCCAGAACACGCGCGCTATTCAATGCCGCAGATGCATCCGACGAACCAACGCCAGCCCGCCCAAGTACGGCTACCAGCTGCTCACCACTCTGAACAGTATCAGTGTGAGTGCGCCATGGAGATGGAAGCGACATCCTTGCGTCGGCCGCAAGGACATCGGTTACCTGCCTCTCGTTGATCGGCCGCCCCATTTTAATGGCAGCCGCTCCGGCGGCAAGACAGCCGCCGGCGATCAGCAGGTTACGCAACGAGCGCGTCAATCCATCTGTCTCCGAATGAATGTTGGGATCTCCATATCATCGAGGTCGCTCGATGACGCTCCTCCAGCCGGCGGTACACGCGGGGTTCTCCCCTGGGTACTGTCCCACGAGGGACGAGCCGACGTTGCCGGAGGTCTCGTAACATTCTTGTCCCGACCAGGAAATGGCAAGACCGCAGGGCCGCGAACTTGCGAACCATTTCCAGCTGTTCCGGCCGTGCCCGGGTTGTTCCCCGCCGAACCATAGGTACCGTATGCCTGAGAGACGCCCCCCTGGACTACCCGGTCGAACCCGGTGGCAATAACTGTCACGCGGATCTCACCCGCCATAGCGGGCTCATGTACTGCACCGAAGATGATCTCAGCATCGGCCCCAACGGCCTCGTGCACGATCTCGTTGACCTGGTGGACTTCGCCAAGAGTGAGATCCTCGCCTCCGGTAATGTTTACCAGAACGCCCGTAGCACCCGAGATGCTCACATTGTCGAGGAGCGGTGAGGCAATCGCCTGCTGCGCTGCCTCTGTGGCCCGGTTGTCGCCGCGGCCAATTCCGGTGCCCATAAGCGCCGAGCCGCCGTTCTGCATCACGGTGCGCACGTCGGCAAAGTCGACGTTAACGAGACCGGTCTCGCTGATCAGCACCGATATACCCTGCGTGGCATGCAGGAGCACTTCGTCAGCCTTCTTGAGGGCGTCGTGGAACGGCACCCCTTTGCCGACTACTGCCAGCAACCGTTCATTGGGGACCACGATCATCGTGTCAACATGCTTGCGCATCTCGGCGATACCCTCTTCAGCCTGACGCATACGTTTGCGCCCTTCGAAAAGGAACGGCCGCGTAACGATGCCGACAGTAAGAGCTCCAGCCTCGCGGGCCAGCTCACAAAGCACCGGGGCTGCGCCGGTACCAGTACCGCCACCCATACCACAGGTGACAAAGACCAGGTCGGCGTTGCTGAGAACCCGCTTCGCGTCGTCGCGGTTCTCCTCGACAGCCTGACGACCGATCTCGGGACGCGCTCCGGCGCCAAGACCGCGAGTCAGCTTCTTGCCGATCTGAATCTTGACGTCGGCTTTGGAACTCAGGAGAGCCTGAGCATCGGTATTGACCGAAATGAATTCGACACCTTCAAGTTGTTCCTCGATCATGCGGTTGACGGCGTTGCCGCCGCCACCGCCAACACCCACAACTTTCATGCGGGCGTTTTGCGGGACGTTCTCTTCGAACTCGAAGGTCATTCTGGGTAGCTCCATCGGGACTTGGCGGGCGCAGGGTTATTGGATGCGATGGATTGCACGTGACATGCTTTGTTACTCGGTATTGCTGGCTGAAAACTCTTGGTGTGGTTCTGTGCACTCTTACAATAAGTGCACAATGTAAGTGCGCAACCCTCAATTTGCCATGTACTTGCACCGATTCAATCCAGCTCCGGCTCACTCTGTTTCGTAAGCCGGACATGTCCACATTTTCGCTGTTGTAAAACTATTTGTGATGCCGCGCAGAACGTCAGAAAAAATCCTGAAGCCAGTCCTTGATTCGCGTCGTCAGACGGTCCACTGAAACACCCGCGCGACCACTCCGACGTACTATCGCGCCACTCAATACCAGCCTGTGCGCACCGTACAACGCCAACCCTGACACCGTTGCATAACCCGGGTCTGCTACCCGCTCACCAAGACCGCCAAAATCCGTCTCGGGTAACCCTATACGCACTCCAACACCAAACACCTGTGCTGCAAGTGAACTCACACCCTCCAGAGCTGCACCACCACCTGTCAGCACAACACCTGCATTAAGCCTGGATCTGAAACCCGCTGTCTGGATGTCCTGCTGCACTGTCCCGAACAGTTCGTCCATGCGCTGATGAATGATGTGCGTCATCAGTTCCCGCGAAACATGACGCGCCGGCTGAGTCCCCGACGCAGGCAACTCTATGAGTTGATCCTCCTGGCTGAGGGGTTCGTACGCACAACCATAGGCATCTTTGAGAGTCTCTGCATCTGCCTGCGTTATCCCCAGCCCCTGCACCAGATCTCCCGTGACACGATTCCCGCCGTACGGCAGCGTGCTCAGATGACGGATCTTACCTTCGTGAAACACCGCAACATTGGTTGCACCGGCGCCCAGCTCAATCAACGCTACTCCCAGCTCCTTCTCGTCTTCAGTAAGAACTGCAAGCGCACTCGCAAGCGGCTCCAGCACCAGCTCGCGCACTTTGTAACCCGCACGCTCAATGCTTCTCCTGAGATTCATTGCCTGAGAACTGTCCACCGTGATGAGATACATCTCGGTCTCAAGGCGTGTCCCTACCATCCCGATCGGGTCACGTATCCCCTCTGCCTTGTCCACGCGGTATTCCTGCGGAATCGCATGCAGCAGTTCCCGCTCCTGCGGAATGGTCATGGCACGGGCAACTTCATTGACGCGCTCCACATCAGCGCGCTCAATCTCATCACCACCAATTGCGACTACACCTGTGGAACACATGGCCCGCACATGTTCGCCGGCAATCCC